>CAVIPV010000001.1:0-93950 GCA_963644495.1 Prevotella sp.
TCTGCACTGTGGCAGGCAGAAAGGGGGGCAGTCCCCAAAAGGACTGCCATTCCCAAAATGATCCATTTTTTCTTTTTCATAATCTTTTTCTCCTTTATTACGGTTTTGGCTGTTTCATCCCGGTATTTATATCGTTTGCATGTTGTATTGCATCTGTCTTTGCGGCTTCTTTCCGTTCCTTTGCCATCTGGGAGCCGCTGACAAAGAGGTTGTTTAATACCCCGCCGATTCGACGCGGCTGGATCCCGTCTTTATCATTTAAAATCCCATCGATGGATGGTCCAAAGTTAAAACCGGCTCCTTCTGCATATTCCTTGATAATGTTCAGATCTTTGCGGATCTGGTTTTCATCCGGCAAAGCTCCCTCTTTCTCTTTGTTTGCCGCTTTCATAAGCTCTTTCCAGGAAATTTTTTCTTTTTCACTTCTGCCTGACTTTTTCATCGATACCGGTTCATTGGATACCGCACTTTGACTGTAATTCCACAAACGTTCGTGGGCCTGCATTGCCAGGATTCCCTTTTTCCGTAAAGGATCATTTGTTTTCAGAGCATTTACATTATCACGCAGCGTAAGTGTCATCATAGTGTGGATCTCATTGGAAATATAACGGCCCTGTGCAAATTGATCCTCTTTTGCTTTATTTATTTTAACATCCTGCAAAGCCTTGCTGCTCTTATAATACTGTCCGCTGGCCGCAGCTTCCCTAATCAGACCGGATAGCTGCTTTGCTGTATCGATCCGCTTTTGGTTATTCTCAGAGGGGCGCAGCTTCCAGTGGAAAATATCAAGATATGTATCAACTGCCTGTTTCAGGATCTGACGTTTCTCCTCGATCTGTTTATAGCATTCCAGCATATTCTTATCCCGGTTCTTTTCCCTCTTTTCTTTGCTTACTCCACTGATCAGATCTTCATTCAGATCCAACCGGCTAAATTCCTCATACTGATTTATCAGATCCGTTAACGCCGCCCGCATGGCTTTGAATTTTTTACTGCGGTTTACATCTGTTCTGCTTCCATGGGCTGCATTAAACTGATCCCGCATCTTCTTAAGGTCTGCAAGTTCTTTCTCCTGCATTTCGGCAAGCTTTTGATAATCCACCTGATCAGCCTGTTTTGTATAGCGCAGGGGTTCCGGCTCTTTTTCTATCTTTACCGGTTCTAAAAAATTTCCTTCTGCATCTACTTTGCGGTCCGAATATATTCCGTTCCAAATTTTCAAATGCTCTTTTCTTATTTCCTGATCTTCGGTATTTTTCAGATTATTAAGCAGGTTCTGATACTGTTGTTCCCTGTTTTCTTTTTCTACAAGAAGCTTGCGATGGATGTTGGCAAATTTGAAAAGATTTTTTTCTTCCACGTCTTTTGGAAGAAGTGTCTGCAGAGTAAGTTTATCCCACTCATCCTTCTTCATGACGTGGATTGCGCCCTCTCTATTTACCAGATCATATTTGCCCTCTTTCAGTGTGAATGGACTGTCTTTTCTCTTCTTTCCTTCTTTGATCATGTCCTGAAGATCCATCAGGCGTTCTCTGGCTGCTTCCATCTCCGCACCGGACAGATGATAAGGCTTTAAAATATCCCGAAACTGCTCCTGAGTCATAGCAGAAACGGCCGCTGCCATTTTCGGAGTGATGATCTTCAGGTTGCTGCCCTTGGCAAGCTTTAATATTCCTCCTTCATTCAGACCTCCGAAGGAATTATCGTTATCGATTCCCTGTACTCCTAAAAGCTTTGGCTTCTCAGGATCCTTCAGGTCCATTTTAAGGAAGAAATTATTGCCGTGACGATCCGTATTGGCACACAGATAATCCAGGATCTGAAGGTCTGCAACAGAGGAAAGGAATTCACGTTTGTCAAAGTCCGTTGATTTCAGATTGTAAAACGGATGACCGTTTGTTATCTTTGCAGGATCCACCAGGTCCATATCTGCCGGTTCCATCATGACACCTGTTTCTGTCCGGTCTCCCCGTTTTACTGTCACATTCTGTGTACCTACTAAAAGATTGGGGTATCCTAAAAAGCGGGCCACATCAGCCATTGCCCCGGCTCTTTCTGCCAGAAGATCCTTGGATTCAAAACCGGATTTTCTTAAAATCCCCTGCATATTAAAGCTTCTTGCCATCTCTGTGATCATGGGGATGAGTACCTTATTCACAAAAGTCTTGTCCCTTTTATCTTCCCCGCTGATCCAGTCTTCTTCTCTGAAATAACGCTTTACCGGATCTACGATCATCTTACGTCCAAATACATGATGATCCAAGGTATCATACAGCATTCTCTTAAATTCCAGCTCATTTTTTATGCTTTTGATTTTTTTGAAATAATCCGAATATTTCGGATATTGTCTTTCATACTTATCAACGATCCCGTCAAGTTCAGCATCTGCATTTCCCAGCTTCCGTTCCGCGGTAAAAAATCCCCGCCGGATATTTCCCTCTGCATCCGTATATTCCACAGCTTCCCGGCTGCTGCTGGCCATGCCGATGGTTTCCTTTTCCTGAGCAACCAGATGGATCGTCGGTGTGCTCTGCCCCCGGATCACATCAGCCAGAGGAGGAAACTCTCCCTTAGGAAGATGCCTTAACTCCTGCTCATTCTTGGCAAGCAAAGAGTGCAGCTTCTTATACTGCGGTTTCTTCTTAAGCTTATCTGAAAGCTTCTGACCGTCTCTTAAGCAGTTGTGGTAAAGCTCTGTGATCTCCCGGCGCTCGTTCTTCGTCATAGGAAGCATATTTCCCATGCCGTTGCGGCGCAGATAATGGAGCTGCATGTTTGATAAAAGCTGATCCATACTCTCCTGAAACAGGCGGTCAGACAGATGCCTTCCGGGGCGCAGCTGCGGCTTCATACCTTTATACAGATCATACAGTTCACTGTAAACACTGCCCTTGATCAGGTGGGCGTAGGGGGATTTTTCATCTGCCAGAAGCGGCCCGGACGCTGCCTCTTCTTCCTCCTCTAACGCCATCGGCAGATCATCATCCATAGGATCCGGCTCAGGCATTCCCTCGTCACGGCGCTGTTTCTTCAGATTCTCATCATGTGCCCGAAATGCTGCATCATATTCGTTGCGGTTTTTCATATATTTACGATAGGAATCCAACAAAGACGGAGTTTTCTCCTGAGCATATACCTGCAGGGTCCTCCATACATGATCCAGCTCCTGTTTAAAATCAGCCTCATTGCGGCCGTCGACGGGATACATGGCTGACTCTTTCTTTCCCCCTGTGATACCAAGGTTTTTACAGATATCATACAGCTTCCGGTAGTTTCTGTCGCTATAGCGGATCGTGCCGTCTGCACAGCCCATCATCCAGTCTAAAGCCTGCTTGATACGGTGAAGTTCTTTGTCAGATGCAGCTGCATGAAGGATGCGGTTTCTCTCTTTTTCCCGGTCCTCTTTTCTGGTTGGGATCGTATATCTCATAAAAGCGTCTCCTTTCGCGACTTTTTTTTGCTTTCCTCTTGATCACAACTGCATTATACCATGTTGGACAGGACAAATGTGGGACAAAAAAACTTTTGTCCCACATTTGTCCTGTTTGCTATGTTATACTGAGTACAGGTAAGCAAGAACATCAACCGGAATAGGAGGCTATGGAATGAATTTCAGAGATTTTTATCAAAAATGGCAAAAAGTAATGGAATTATTGCAGAAGGAAAAACAGCTGAGCCCGGATCAGATCCCCCAGGTAGATCAGATCATGGATGCTTCCAAAGCGGATGGCTTTGAAAGCAATCTGGAAACCATCCTGAAACCATATATCCGGAAATATCCGGAAATAAAGAATTACATGGTACAGGCGGGTCTTCTGGAATCTGCAGATGTAAAAGGCTGGGAAAACCTGAATACCCAATGGATGATGTATTCAACACAGATCTATCAGGAATATGCAAATTACAAGCTGGATCTGGCAGCCGATAAGTGGGCAAAGGGCAAACTCACTGACTTTGGCGAAGAAAAAGTGGAGAATCTTCTGAGAGTTTATGCTGACAGTTATCCGAAATATGCTCATGCGATCCGAAAGCTGAACGCCGCACAGGAATACTATCCGGATTACAACAAACTTACAAAAGAACAGAAGGATAAGATCAATTCCAATCAGATCAGTGAGCTTACAAAGACCTATTATGAGGAAGCAGAAAACCCGGGGTTGCAGGATTATATCAGCAAACGAATCGATCGTCTTATGCATATGGAGAAGGCGTTCGGGGAAGCATCTGAAAAAGCACTAAATGAAGATCTGAGCTCTCCTTACGGAATCATGCAAAATGAAAGATCGGGTACCTACAAGCTCTGGTTTCCTCTCATGCAATACCAGCACCCCGGTATGCAGTCCACCCCTCAGGGCTGCTGGTCTGTGACTCTGTCTGCTCTTTTAAAGCACAAAGGCGTCGATGTCAGCCAGAATGACCTGAGGCAGTTCAAGCCGGAAGCTGATAAGGATGGTGCCAATAAGGCAAATTGCGGTCAGGTATTAAGCGACTATGCACCTCTGATCCATAAGCTGCTGCCCAATACCATGGTCTGCAAGGCCCAGCTGGAGGTTTCTGTTCCCGTTGGTGAAAAGGATGTAAAAAAAATCAGAAGTGCTAAGTCCGATGCAAGGTATCAGCTAAATAATCTGCTTCAATGCGGTCTGGAAATGGCCAAGTCCCCGATCGGACTTTGGATCAACGGCCATTATCGTGTGGTATACGGAGTAGAGTATGGTCATGGTGCAGATGACGTCTATATTCATGATCCCTCCAGCAAAAGCACCTCTAAAACCACCCTTTCTAAACTAATCGAGCAAAATCTTGATAAACAGACCGGCAAATGCCTCTTCAGCGTGGACTGGATCCAGGACTTTCAGGTAAGTGATGATAAAAAGCTGACGGATCTGCCAACAGGTCTGGCGGAGGAGATCGCAAAGAATCCGGAAGATAAGGATTTCGCCTTTGTTGACTCACGCTTTCGTTTTAATATCAGCGTCAATATGCCGGATCAGGTCTATACCAAAGCAGAATTAACAAAGCTCAGAGAAGAAGCAGCCGCCAAATTGAAAAAGGGCAAAAAAACAGAAGAAAAACTGAAACGCTGGGATGAGAATACAAAGGAAAATCTGGCCGACTATGAAGCCCTTTCAAAGAATGACAATAAGGAACCGAAGAAAGAGCAGCCCGGTAAAGAGCCTGAAAAAGAGCAGCTCCAAAATGAGATAGATGAGGTCAAAGAACAGATTGATAAGCTGCAGGCATCCATTGAGAAAAACAACCAGCTGCTTATCAAGATCGAGAACACCTTAAAAGACAAACCCGACGATGACGATTTTACTCAGGCAAAGGAGGTCATAAATCCAAAGAAGCTGGAGGTGCTGCGTTCCGGGTATCCTGAAACTGCCAAAAAGCTAAATGATATCCAGAAAGAACTGAACAATCGTCAGAAAGAGTTAAATGAAAGTCTGGAAACAAAAACTGTAAAATATCAGGAAATGGTCTTAGAGGCCCAGAAACGTGAAGAAGCACGGCAGAAGAAGCTGGCAGAGGAGAAAAATGCCAGACAGGAGATCTTCGATACCTATCTGGCCATTAAGGATACGAAAAACTACGGCAGAAAGAGCCATGAGCCCTTCCAGCGGATGGTAAATGCTCTGAAATTCTATCGGGCAATGCTGCGGGAGGATGGGCTGAATGCCTTTACCGAAGCGAAAAAGCAGGAAGCAGCGAAAAACGTTCACGATACATGTGTTGCATATCTTGAAAAACATATTGTAAGGGATAAAAACGGCACTGCAAAGATCGGCGGTCAGACCTACGAAACCGGTGCCATGAGAAAACAGGCTGCTGTCCAGATCCTGGAGCTGCTTGAGAATCTTCCGGAATACCAAAAGGCGGTAGAAAATCAGCAGAATGATCTTAAGACAGAAGAAGAGATTGCTCCGGCAAAAAAGGGACAGGACGCCAAGCGGGAGAAGATAAACTTTAACCAGTTAAAAGGGAATCTTAAGGATTCTCTTACCAGACATACCAAAACCAAACAGGTTGCACCCGGTAAGGATGCCGCTTATGCTGACCTTGAAGCAGCCAAAGCGAGACTGCGAAAATAAATCCCCCTCCTAAAAAGGGGCTGTCGCATCAGCAAATATTCTTTGCTGGGCGACAGCCTCTGTTTTAATTTCATTTCGTTTTATTTCTTCTTCGGTCCCATATTTTTTATTTTCTTTTTCTGTTCTTCCAGATCGGCATACGGCTGAAGACGATTAATCTTTGATTTTGATGCAAGGCTGCTCTTCAACTGTTCAAAGTTAATGCGCTCTCTCTGATTTTCATGCTGCAGCGGCTTTCCGTCCTGAGCCTCGTTCTCTAATCTGGCAATATCCTGAAGCTCCAGCTTATCTTTAAATTCCGGAAGTTTTTTCATATTTTCCAGAATCTGGACAACCGCCTGCTTGCGCAGGATTCCTTCTGTGGTTCCCTGTCCATCCAGACTGCTTCCTTTCTTGCCTGTTTCAAGATGGCTTTGTAAATAGGTCAGACAAGCCTGATAGGTCAGGTCTGCGATCTGTGCTTTGTCAGCTTCCTTCAGCCTTATTGCACCATCTGCTTCTTTCTCTGCGAACGTATTCTCGTATGCCTGCAGCCACCCCATCATATCAGCAAATTTTGTATGCTTCTTCAGGATATTGCGATCCTTTGTATCCTTAACAGCATGATAAGCCTCAAAAATATCATTTCTGACATTTTTTTCCTGTTCTAAACGTTTTTTATCTGCTTCTATCTTCGCTAAACGTTGTCTTTCTCTTTCAGCTTTTTCTTCCTCAATACGTTTCTTCTCTGCTGCTTCATCTTCTAAACGTTTTCTTTCTTTTTCTGCTGCTTCATCCTTTAAACGTTTTCTTTCTTTTTCTGCTGCTTCATCCTCAAGGCGCTTCTTCTCTGCTGCTTCCTCCTCGCGGCGTTTCTTTTCTTCCGCTGCTTTTCTCTCCTCCTCAAGGCGTTTTCTTTCTGCCTCTTCTTTTTTTCTCTTCTCTTCTATCTCCAACTGGTATTTCTCCGATACCTCTTTAAATCGTTCTTCTCTGGCTTTATCTCTGATCTTCTTATATAACTCCTTGTCCATTTTGTTGTCATAGGTATCTAGCTCCATATCCAGAGCTTCGCGTTCTACAAAATTCTGCATATATTCCGGCAGCTTACCGGTTTCCTGATATATGCGTTCCCAGACAACATCCTGTTCCTCCATCCACAAGTTGCCCTGATTGATCAGTTCCGTAAATTCCTCTTCCGCTTCTTCAGTAGGCATATATCCAGCTGCATATTCTAATTTTTCCACATCCACTTTCATCCAAAGGCCAAAACGGGTATGGTTGCGCAATCCCAATATTCCGGCTCTGGCTTTTGCCAGTGACATTGCCCATTCCAGAGATTTTTCCGGATCCTGCTCATACTGTTTTTGTGCGTCTTCCATTTCTTTTTTAATTTTGGAAAAGGATGCGGTGCTGTCGGACAGCCAATCTTTCAAGTCATTTTTCAGTTTTTCACATTTCTGAACCTTTTCCGCGGCTTCCCTTTTTTCTTTTTCTTCCCTCTCTGCCCACTCCCGTCTGCTTTGTTCTTCAAGCTCCTGCTCTTCTTTCTCTAGTTTTTGGCGGTAAATTTCCCTGCGCCGTTTTACCTCTTCCAGATACTCTTCTGACCAGCTCTTTTCTTCTTCCAGTTTTGCTGCTCTTCTTTTCTCGCGCTCCGCTTCTCTTTCAGCCACTTCCGCCTCATATTTCAAGTATTTGCTTACACTCTTCGAGTGCTGATCTACCTCAGCCTTCAGATATTTCAGCTCTTTTTGTTCCTCATGGCGTTCGTTGGCCTCTTTTTCATCCAATTCATCTTCTTCACGGAATCTTCTTTCAAATTCAGCCTGTCTTTTCTTTTCGGCCTCTTCTCGAATCTTCTCCTCCGCTTTTTTCTGTTCCGCTAATCTGCGTGCTTCTTCCTTAAGTCTTGCTTCCTTTAATTCCTGTTTTTGTTTCTCTTTGTCTATACTTTTGACTGCCTGGACAAATTTCTCTGCCTTTGCTCGCACAATATCATAGTTTTCGCCGGTGAGAACCATATCTGAAAACCAGTCATATGCAATCCACTCAAACTGCTTTCCCCATTTGTCCTCAAGGATCTGCTGCTTATCTTCTTTCGCAATCTTATGATCCAGCTTTCCGGAACGGATGATATTCTTTATATTCTCATAAGTATCCGAAGAAACACAGCTTTTCTCCACTGCCTCCTTTATATTAGAGCACTCACCTGTTAACACTTCAGAAATGGAAAGCATCGTTTCTCCATCCGGCAAATCATATTTTTGATATGCTTCCGGATATTCTTTTGCATAAATATCTCTCAGTTCGTTCCAAAATTCAATAAAATTGATAACTTTCTCATCCATAGCATTCCCTCCTTCGGTTTTCCGATATCTATTCCCTTGTGTTTTATTCTATCATTCTATCATATTCCGATGGACAAATGTGGGACAATCGTGATTCATTTACATTATTTTGTTTTGTCCTACATTTGTCCTACACAGTATGATATACTACCATTAGTTAAAAGAAAAGAAGAAATACAACATCATTTCAAGGAGGGCTATTGAATGGCAGGTCACAAAAATCAGGGAAATCAAGAAAATCAGGAACAGCAGAGATTGGATGAACATTTAGACAATTTTCAGGGTGAACTTTCAGAGCAGGACAGTAATGCGATCAAGGAATGGGCAGACAGGGAAGCGGAAAAGTACAAAGAACAGCTGCAGCAGCAGTTCCAGCCTGTGAATGCCACTGCCGAGAGAAAGAAAGAGAACCTGAGCGCCGAGCAGCAAAAAAAACAGACAACTTTTGAGAATACCAAAAAACGGTATCAGGATTTTCTGAAAGAGAATAAGGAAGCGCTGGATCATATCCATGGCGAACTGGAGACCCTGAACCAGCAAGAACAGAAGGAAGCAGACGAGAAATTTAAAGAGGAAGCGCCGAAAATCAATCACAAATACGATGAGAAATCAGCTTCAAAAAAAGAGCTGCTTAAGCAGGCTCAGGCAACTACCCAACTGCTGAAGGATGTTATTGAAATCAAAAAAAATCTGGAACAGATTGAAAAAGATCGGGAAAAGGTAAAATATGTAGAATGGGGAGAGTACTCATGGAAAACAGATGAGACCACCGGTCTTCAGTTGCGTAAAGTAAAACAGAGTGCTATAGGTCTGAAATTCAACGAAGACGAGCAGAACGAAAACAAAACGGCGTATGAGGCAAAAATGGCTGAATTGACCGCACAATTAAAAGAAATTGAAAAAGAAAAAAACAGCCTCGCAACAAAAATGTTCAACGTCTTTACCGGTAATAAAAAGAAATTAGCAGAACAGCTTGAACAGAAGCAAAACGAAATATCAAGAGAAATGAAGTATTTTGCTGAAAAACAGACAGTTGCATTGAGCAAAGAAAGCAAATTAAAATCCGAACTCAAAACAAGCCAGGATCAGCTGACAGACGAGATGCAGAAATTCCGTAAGGATGAGGAAACCAACAATCAGCTCTTAGAACAAAAGAAACAGTTGGAGGAAAAACTGAAAAAGCTTACAGAAGACCAATCTGAACAAAACAAAAAGTCATTTCAGCTTGGAACTGCAAGCCAATTAGAAGAGTTTGTTCCCCGGGGTAAAGATGTCATAAAAAAGTGCGAAAATGATCTGGTTAAAATCGAGCAAGATCGTGAAAAAGCTCTTAAGCGTGCCCAGAAGACCATCCTGGAAGAATGTGTACTGAAAAATAAAGAGAAACACGATGATCTGGATAAGCAGAAAAAACGCTTAGAACAGCCTCTAAAAGAAAAAGAGCTTAACATGAAAGTGGCCGAGCAGGCTTATCAGAATGATCTGACCAATTATGACAAAAACCTTCTGGAAATCAAACAGGAGGCGATCAGCAAGCGTACCAAACATAGCTCCGCATACTTTAATAAGTTAGATGCATTGAAAGATGATCAGAAAAAGATCGAGGATCGCTTGAAAAAATATGCTCTGCTTTCACGGGCCATCGAAGAATTAAAACAAAGTCCTAAACAAGCAGGTTCAAACTCAGCCGAGTTCCAAACCATGATCAATGCACTGGAATCTTTCTCCACGCTCATGCACAACCCGGAATCCAAGCAGACTGATCTGGATCATTGCTGTATCGATGCCATTCAGGCATGCGAAGATTACGTAGAAAAGAGAAGCCGGGATACCTTCAGCTTTATGCGCAGTGATTTTGGCAAGTACAGAATCAACCGTGCAAATTCCATTTCCAGTGCCCTGCAGAAATTCAGTCCCGCAGTAACAGCTCATCTCAATCAGCAAAGAGAACATGCAGCTACCCGCGTGAAAGTATCTCTGATAGACAACAGCAATCAGAAACTGGTAAAAGCAAGTCCAATAGACATGCCTAAATCATTAGAAAAAACGAAATAAAAGCAAATTCGGGATAACTGTTCCGTAAGTCTGTGCACTTGCTGTGCTGACTATAAGAAAACTTTTGCTTACTTAGTGCCCCCGTTACAGCCTATCAAGCTGTAGCTGGGGCATGATTTTTTCAAAGCACCCCCCATCATGGTAACCGTTGCTTTTGGCTAACTTTTATAGTAGGTATCTGTTTTTCCGCCTGTGGCTGTGATTTTTCCATTCCTAATTCTCCGGTATACAGTGTATTCAGTATGCCCTTTACTTCGCGGCCGGAAATCTGAGGTTTTTCCTTCGGCCTTTCTCCGCCGTTTTTCTTCGCAGATGAAGTATACTCCTTCATGGCTGCATTGTAACGACTGATCACATCTTCGATCTGCATTCTCAGCTTTGTGGGTGCCTCTTTGTTTTCGCAGGTTTTGCTCTTTTCCAACTCTGTAGCATACTTGCGGATCTTTTCCAGATCAGCACATACCGACTTCATATCTGCCCTGTCTTCCACTTTATTCCGGATGGCTTTCTGTAATTGTTCCACAGAGATACTCTGTTTGTCTGTTTGCACAGAGAGACTGCCTGTCTCCCGGAAACTCTGGGCATAGTTCCACAGGTTGCTCTGGGCCTTCAGTGCATCGATACCTGCCACATGTACCGGATCATTGGCTTTATGCTTCTTTAAATTGCTCTGGAGCGTTGTCTTCATCCTGCCGTAGATCTGGTTCTGAAGGTAATCGGCTAGCTGAAGGTCATTTTTCTTCTCTATTTTTGCCTTGTGTCTTGCCTGCAGCTCTGTACCGCTTTCCAGAAATTTCTCACTTTCCCGTTTTCCGCGGATGAAATTTAAAAGGTCTCCGGCTGCATCGATGCGGGCCTGGTTATCCGGCTTGATCTTAAGAATATGGGTTTTGGTACGATAGCGCCGGATCTGCTGCTCCAGATTCTGCCGTGCCGACTCCAGATTCCTATAACATTCCTTCAGCTTATCTTCCATGGACTTTCGTGGCTCCGCTTTCTTTCCCACTTCCGGCTGCGGATTGATCAGATTCTCTTTTTTGCCGGATAAGATCTCCTCCATCTTCTCATATTCCTTTGTATAGTTCTGAAAAGCGGTATACATGGACCGGAATTTACTGCTGCGGTCCTGAAGATGGTTTCCGCCGTTATCATCCATACGTTTCTTGATATCCTGCAGCTTCCGGTACTCCTCCTGCTGCAGCTGCATCAGCTTTTTCCGGTCGATCTCAAGCCCCTGCTTGCTGTACTTAACAGGTGCTCTGCCCCTGTTATCCACTCCTATCATTTTATTACTTTTCGCCAGCTTAGTATCGCCCAGATGCGTATCTGCCATGTAGAAAATGTTGCTGGGAGTCACGTACTTTGGCTGATGGCTGATGGGGTCTATCCCCGCCTCCACTTTCTCAGGTATCAGCATATCCAGCGTAAGCTGATTCCATTCCTCTTCCTTTACAATATGGATGGAATCTTCTTTGCCTACTACCTTGTCCTCCCGGATCGGAAGCTCCTTCTGTTTGCGGCCGTTGCGGATCATATTCTGCAGCTGGGTCAGTCTCTCAGATGCTGCCGTCACCTGTTCTTTCTTGAACTGATAGGGCTTTAGCAGATCCGTCAGTTCCCGGGGCGTCATGGCTTCTATGGCAGCAGCCATTTTCGGTGTTATGATTTTCAGGTTCTCAGGCTTTGCAAGCCGCAAGACACCGCCTGTTTTCAGTGCTCCGAAGGAGTTATCATTGTCGATCCCCTGTACGCCTGACAGCTTTGGATGCTGCGGATCTGAAAAATCCTGACGGATGAAAAAGTTATTTGCATGGCGGTCTGTATTGGCACACAGATAATCAAGGATCTGCAGATCCGCCAGAGAGCTGAGCATTTCTTTGCTGTCAAACTGACTGATATCCACCGTATAGAAGGGATCCCCGTTGGTGAGGTAAGCCGGGTCCGCCATATCCGGACCGGCTGCATCCATCATTACACCGGATATATTCTCCCCCTGTCTCTTTACAACGACGCGCCGGCTGCCTGCTAAAAGCTTAGGAAATCCCAGTCTGTTTGCCACATCATTCATGGCACTGGATCGTTTGGCGATCTCATCTCCCGACTTGATCCCTGACTGGGACATTACCCCATGACGGGTTCGGTTTTTGTCAATCTCCACTGACAATTTTTTCATGATGCCCCTGAAATTCTCATCTTCTTTATGTTCCACGGAAATAAAGGCTGCATGTTTTATGTAAAAGTTCAGTGCATCTACGTTTACTTTCTGTTCTGTGTAAATGGCAGCGGTTCGGAATGCATTCAGTTCCGCACGCATGTCTCCTATTCCAAGTATTCTTTTGAAATAAGCTTCATAGTCCGGATATTGTTCCATATAACGTTTAAAGATCTTTTCCGCATCATAAAACTCGCTGGTCTCCTGAAACTCCGGGGTAAAGAGTCCCTGACGCAAACCGCCGTTTTCATCTATGTATTCCACAGCCTCACGGCTGCTCATAAAAGCACCTACCGGCGGATCATTCTGGGTATTCTGCAATTCCACGGTCGGAATCTTTGAGCCGCGGAGTACATGAGCCAGCGGCAAAAGCTGATCCGGTGAAAGCCCTTTCAGCTGATTGTAATTCTGTAAAAGCAGGGTGCTTAAGGTATTGTATATCGCCCCTTCATTTCCTGTGGTTTCCAGTCTGGTAACATCCTTGATGCACTCTCCAAACAGATCCGTAAGCTCCTCATATTCCCGTTTGGTCATAGGAAGACAGCTTCCTGACTGGTTGCGGCTGATATAATGCAGCTGCATCCGGGACAAAAGCTGATCCATATCCTGTTTCAGGATCTGAGCACTTTTCTGCTGATCTCCTACAAACTCCCGGACTGCGTTCCACTGGTCAAAAAGCTCCTCATACGCAGTACCGGCTACCAGATCATAATAGGGGGAATTCTTGTCAACTAACGGCAGGGGGGCTTTTTTCTGTTCTCCTCCGGCCAAAGACCGCTGCCTGGATTCTTCCATATCCTTTTTCACAAGGAAATTCTTGTACTTTTTCGGGTCGCTCTGCCACTTCTTATAGGTATCCATCAGAGTCGGATTATTTTCCAGAGACTGCAGCTGCAGCACACACCAGAGCTTATCAAGCTCCTGTTTTAGATTCTTTTCACTGCGGCTGTCTTCCGGAAACAGTTCATCTTTTTCTTTCCCTCCGGTCAGACCCAGGCAATCATAAATGGAGAATAATCTCTCGTAACTATCCTCTTCCTGATATACATAGTCCTTGTCTGCAAGCTCCAGAATCCCCTGCAGTGCCTCATCCATCGCCTGTGCCTGTTCCCCGGTTACGGTTCGCAGAAGCTGTATACACTCTTCATCCTGCTTTTCTTTCTCTGCCGGGATCGTATATCTCATTTATAAACCTCCTTTCTTCATTCCGACCGCTGCCGTTTTTTCCGGCTGGTTCTGCTCTGCGATCGACATTTCATTTTTATAGACTTTGTTAAGCATATCACGCACATAGCGGGGCCCGATCTCTTTTTTCCCGTTCTCCTGCACTAAACCGTCGATCTGTTCATACAGTGCCCTGCTTTCATTCAGCCGATTTGCAGACTGTTCACGCATCTTTGTAAGCTTAATCTGTTCTGCCTGATCGATCTTCTTGTCCTGAAGCTTTTTGTCAAGGAGAGCCATCTTTTTTTCCTCTTTCTTGCCCTGTGCGTCTACATAGTCCCGAATGATTTTTACATCTTCATAGATCTGTGCCGGATCCGCTTTTTCTGCCAGCTTTTTACGGATATCATATTGCATCAGCTTCAGAGAGGTTTTCTGTTTCTGTGCATTTTCTCCCTGAATATTTTTAACAGACAGCATTCCGTCTGAGGTCACAGTCTGGCTGTAATTCCACAAACGCTCCTGTGCCTTTAAGGCCTTGAGTCCCTGAACATGCACCGGATCATCTTCTCTCAGCTGTTTTAAATTATTCAGAAGCCTGTTCTTCATTTGGCTTCCGATCTGTTCGGACAAATACGCAGCTAACTGAGAATCTGTTTTTTGACTCATTCTTTCCTTATGCTGCTCCTGCAGCTTGTTGCCGGTCTCATAAAATTTAACACTTTCCGGCTTCTCCTGAACCGTCTGCAAAAGCTTACGTGCAATGACACACCGCTCCATGGAATCTCCTCTTAAGAAGAGCACATGCTTTTTCTTGTCATACTTTCGGATTGACTGTTCCAGAGCCTTTCTGGCCTGTTCCAGAGCGCTGTAGCCCTCTTTCAGCTTTTCATCCAGGCTTTTTTCGTTCTTTTTATCTTTCTTTTTCTCCACCGGATTGATGAGATTTTCTTCATTGTCCTTGCTTTCCTTATCTTCGCCCCGCAGGACTTTTCCCAGATCCTCATATTTCCTTATATAATTGTCTAAGGCTGTGCTCATGTCTTTGTATTCTCTGGTGCGGTGTTCCAGATCCTGGCCGCCATGATTGAGGAAGAGTTTTTTTGCATTCTTAAGAATTTCACAGTCATCCGTCCGAAGTTCTTCCAGTTTTTTAAGATCAGTTCCTTTCAGGCCATGATCGTTGTACCGGATCGGATCCATAAGGGCCTTGTCATTCAGGACCGGCGCTTTTTCAGGAATCATTTGCGCATTACGCCCCATTTTTTTCTGATACTGCTTAAGATCACACCTTGCAGAATCTGCCATCCAATAAATGTTGCTGGGTCTTTCCCCATTGACCATCTCCGGTATCAATGCATTCATGGTCAGTTTTTTCCAGTCTTTATCTTCCTTTGCAATGAAGATCGTATCCTCTTCGTTCACCAGTTTTCCATCGTAGACTCCTGAACGACCCTTCTTTTCATATTTACTTATCATATCCTGCAAAGTCTGCAGACGGATTTTAGCAGCACTGATCTGCTCTCTCCGGAAGCCATAGGGTGCAAGGATCTCTTCCAGTTTTTCCGGCTTCATATTCTTGACAGCCTCTGCCATCTTCCCGGTTATAACCTTTAAATTTTCTTTGTCTGCCAGCCTAAAAATACCTCCTTCGGAGATTGATCCAAAGGAATTGTCGTTGTCTATTCCCTGAACTCCCCGAATCTTCGGCGCATTTGGATCGGAAAAATCCATTTTAAGGAAAAAGTTGCTTGCGTGGCGGTCTGTATTCCCACACAGATAATCCAATATCTGAAGATCTGCAAGAGAGCTTAGCAGATCTTTATTATCAAATTGTGATTGATCCATGTTGAAAAACGGGTGTCCCTTCGGCAGACTGTCCGTGTCTAAGGCATCCGGATCTGCTTCTTCCATCATAATACCCGGTATTTCCTTATCCCCCTGCTTTACCGTTACGCGACGGCTTTTCGCCAGCAGCTTGGGAAACCCAAGGGCTTCCGCCACATCACACATAGCACTGGAACGATTCGCCAGTTTATCGCCTGCCTGGATTCCTGTTTCGTTAAATACGTAATGGTAGCCTTTGATATTCTTAATGTCTTTTGCAAGCTGCATAAAGACCTTTTTAAAGTCTCCATCCTTGTCGTCCTCGCGGATCCACTTGAAATTTTCCAGTGCCACTTCCAGTGCATTACTTGGCGATTTTTTTTCTTCATTAATGGCAGCTGTCTCAATCCTGTTATAAATATTCCGATTATTTTTTATTTTTTTTAAATAATTCTCATATTCCGGATAGGTCCGGATATAGAGATTCATAAGTTTCTTTGCATCCTGACTCTGCTTGGCCAGTTCCTTCTCCGGTGTAAAGATACCCTGCCGCAGCTTTCCGGTTTCATCAATATACTCCACGGTCTGACGGCTGCTCAGGTTTTTGCCTACGGTATTGTTTTCTGTATCCTGAAGATATACTACCGGATCCTTGGCACCGCGGATCACATCCCCCAGAGGCGGCAGTTCCTCATCCGGTGAAAGGCTGTTTAACGCCTTCTGGTTCTGAACAAGCAGAGAGTGCATAGCCTTATATTCCGGTCCATTTTTCTCTGCATCTGTAAATTGCTCTAAATCTCCCAGACACACATCGTGCGCAAACTGAAGGTCTGAGTATTCTGCCTGTTTCATAGGAAGCATTGCTCCGGTTCCGCTGCGGGTGAGATAATGAAGCTGCATGATAGATAACAGCTTTTCCATATCTCCTTTCAGTTCCCCGGCAGAAGGTGAATTCTGCAGCTTCATCCAGCTATCCTGCAGCTCCATATAGGCCGTACCGGAAACCTGATCGTAATAAGGGGATTTTTCATCAATAGGCGTAAATGTCTCACTGCCGTTTTGATTCTGCAGCGGTGCTTCCAGCTGTTCTTGCACTTCCTTATCACGAAGCTTTTTATCATATTTGTCCGGATCTGCCTGATACAGATCATAAGTACCGGCCAGAGTTGTCTCTTTCTGCTCCTGGGGATCTTCTTCTCTTAACAGGGAATAAAGCTCCATGACTCTCCACAGCTTTTCCAGCTCTGCCTGGAAATGCCGATTGTTGCGGACATCATTCGGGAACATCTTATCCACCGAAACAGGCTGTCGTTTCTTTTCCCCATTCTCGTCCTGAACCTCTTCCATCGGCACAAGTTTAAAATCCAGATAGGACTGGTACAGGGCATTATAAGCTTCCTGGGGAGAAGCATTATATTTGTTCGTACTGCCTGCATAGTTTGCTATAAAGCTTAATGTTTTCTGGACTCTTGCTGCCTCACTGTCACTTGCAGAAAGCACTATACGCTTCTGTTCCTGCTCCAGTATTTCCTTATTCCGATCCCCCTTTGGAATCTGATATCTCATAAATCTGCCTCCTTACATATGCCGTTTTTATCTTTCTGAGCCTATTATAACATGGGAAACAGGACAAATGTGGGACAAAAATGTATCTTTTTCACCATTCCCCATCCATAAAAAAATCAACAGGTGCTGCGATCACAAACCGCAAAACCTGTTGATTTTATTCTATCTAATCACTTAACAATCTCTTCTGCCCATCATTTTATTTTACCACCGTAAAATTAACCGGGCTCTTTCCTTCGCTTTCTTCGTAGAGAGCGTGGAAGTCATCTTCGCTTGTAATGTCTGATGCTGAGATATCACCTTTTGTGTCGTAGCTTGCTTCACCCTTGTCATCGTAGGAAACTGAAGCATATTTAATATAACTCAGCACATATTTACCGTCTGCATTGGTTGTTACATCTTCCTCTGCGTACTGGCGGGGAGTGCTGTAATAGAGGATTCCGTCCTCAACTGTTACCGGATAAGCGGTACCGCCGGTCTGTACTGATGCAAGAAGTTCTGCTCTGTCATTATTTTCCACGTAAAGCACTGCATCGATGCCACAGTTTACTCCATTATCTTCATAAGTACCGGAGCTTACAGCAAGAATATCTCCCTCATAGCCGTTTAAGTTAATATATGCGTAACCGGCACCTACCGGAAGACCGGCAATGATCTCATCATAGGAGGTATAAGCTGCCCGTGTAAATGTAATAGCCGGTACATCGGAGATCGCGTCAAAGAGAGCGTTAAACTGCTCCTCTGTCTCCACGCTGCTGTCCTCTGTGCTGTCCCCTTCTGCCGTCTGGCGTACAAATCCGCTGTAGGTGGTCTTTGCACCGTCTGACTGGGTCTTATCAATACTTCTTGTATAGGTAAGTCCGTTGGTATCTCCATTGATCTGCATTTCACCGTACTCTGTATCGGTGCAGGCATAGAGGGTGCTGTCATCACAGCGCAGGGGGTGTTTTTCGTCACCGAAAGCGTTTCCTACATTGACCAGCCTGTCCTCCTTATTGTATGCATAGAAGGAAGCTTCCGTGGCGGTGCCGTCTGTGTCTGATACATGATCGGATACAGCCAGAACATAGGCGGTAGAACCGGCCAGCTGGATATAGGCAAAGCCCTCATTTTCACCGTCCAGATAACCTACAATGTCATTGTAGTTGTCAAAGGTGTCTATATACGCACGTTCCTGTACGAAATCAGCAGGCATAAAATCAGGATCCACAGCCGGTTCCTCTTCTTTTGCTGTTGTTTCTTCTGCCGTAGTTTCCGCTGCTGTTGTTTCCTGCGCGGTTGTCTCCTCTGCCTTCTTTTCTGTTGCTGCCTGTCCGCAGCCTGTAAGCAGATTACCTGCCACAGCAGCTGCGATCATCCATGTCACATATTTTTTCTTCATTTTTAATTTTCCTCCTCTTATATAAAAACGCATCCGTTCTTTGGGCGTTTTATTTATTTTTTAGGTGCAGGAAAGACTCCGAGAGAACATTCCTACGAACAGCCTTATCATACCATGTTATATGGGACAAATGTGGGACAAAAAGCGATCTTTTTTCTTAAACTTTTATGGCACAAAGGTCAGAACCGTATGGATCACCACCAGTCCCGCAAGGATCGCCACCTGTTTTCCTCTGTGCTCGGTGAGCAGTCCGATAAACTCCCGCACAAGGGCATTGGGCCAGAAATACCATCGGGTGCCTGCGCCCATGCCTACGGCCCGCATCTTTACTCTTCTGGCAAAAAGGCCGCTGCGGAATACATGGTAATCACTGGTGGAAAATGCGATCTTTCCATTCCCGGACTGTTCCAGGATCTTTGCCTTTGAAAACTTCATATTTTCATATGTGTTAGTGGATCGATCCTCCATAAGGATACGGCTTTCCGGGATCCCTTTTCCCACCAGATACTGCTTCATGGATTCACTTTCGGATATGATTTCATTGCCCCCCTGTCCGCCTGAGGTTACGAAGATAAGGTCTTTTCCTGTCTCTTTTCGCTGTTTTTCCCGGAATGCGACGGCACGGTCGATCCGTCCCTGCAAAAGAGGACTGGGAGTTCCGTCTTTTCGGATGCCGCAGCCTAAGATGATCAGGTAATCCTTATCATACTCCGGCTCATACCGGGCCGTGATCCGGTTTGCGATCATCAGCCCGATCATCATACATTCAAAATACAGGTATCCGGCAGTAAAAAGATTGACGATCAGCTCATGAAGCCTGGGAAAATGGATCAGTCCCGCCAGTCTGGTATCTGTCAGGATCATAAAGACTTCCCCGCCAGTAAGCAGAAAGGCCAGAATGATCCCCAGAACATTTACAAACCGCTTTCCCTCATGGCGAAGGAGCGCCATATTGGCGATGCACAGGGAAACAGATACCAGCAGAACAAAAGGGCTTGTGATCAGCATATAAGTCCTTGCAGATGTCCTTAACAGGCTGATGATCTGGCTGATATTCTGCTCTCCCTGCTGCCCATAATGAAACAGGTGGATCATAAGCCGGATATGGTTCATGAGAACAGATATTAAAAACAGGGCAAAGCCCATATAGTAGACCGTATTATAGGAATAGGGATTGTAGCGCAGCTGCTCTCGGAAAGCATTTAACAGCAAAAAGATGGTAACAAGGAAAAAGGCTGCCAGGATCATACTGATCGGCAGCACCTGTTTCTCTTCACCGGCAGCGCCAAGGGCTGCAAGCACAGCCCCTGTGACCGCTGTAAGGATAGCTACATTCCAGATTTTCGGTTTTTTATCCCGTGTATCAAACTTCATGGTATTTCTCCGTTATTTTCTTTTCAGAACCTCCGGATTTAGATCATCCGGCTTTTTCTCCTCTGACAGACCGGACTGTGTTTTCTGCATTGTGGTTTTCCTTGTACCTGAACCTGTAATCCTGATTTCCTGATGACTCAGCTCTGATGCCCTGATAGGATCTAAAATCCGTTTTTTCGCCAGATTTTTTACAGTTACAGGAAGATAGGTGGTAACACTTATATCCTGATCCATCGCCGTTTTCACCGTTCTCCAGTTGGCATTGTCATAAGCATGATTGGCGACGGGCGTCAGATTATTGCATTTCAGTTTGTGATCTTCATAGGTTACGCCTTTTTTTGTAAGAGCCTCATCAAGGGCAAGCTCTCCCCTGTCATTTGTCAGATCCTGAAGCCAATGTGCATCAAAGGAATATTGTTCTCCTACGAAGTTCCCTTCATTTACCAGATCCTTTTGCAGCTTATAGCCTTCCTCTGCCAGCTCATCCAGTGTCATCTTCGTTTTTTTGGGGTTATTCGGGTCATGGAGATATACATACTCCTCTTCTTTTCCGTCTTCGGTTACTTTTTCGTAGCCATAAACCGTCTGATAATGATCCTTCATCAAAAGGGCAAGAGAACCTCTGTCTGTTTCCAGACTCCGTTCCAATACAGCCCTTATTTTATCTTTAAACTCGTTGTGCTTTTGGACCCTTTCCGCCTCGCTCCACGGTGCCCAGGGGTGGTTTTTATCGTACATATTAAGATTAGCCACATCTGCCTGGATGGAATTTAAGGCGGTATCCGGGAGTACATTCATGATCAGCTCACGGGAAAGGTCGATGGAATTACACATATCGCCGTTCATAGAGCGAAGATCATAAGGTGTACAGATCTTGCTGTCCGGCCGGAAGGCGCGGATGGTCTCCTGGTCCATTTCCACACCTTTTTGCCTCAGCATAGAGGAAAGAGTAACAGACCAGCAGCCCCCCAGTGTATGCTGCAGCTGAGGCTGTGTCACATCCGGCAAGATCACTTTGGTGGTTTTTGTGGTTTTTTCTATCTCAGGTGCATGGGCCTGTCTCTGCTTGAAATTCTCTTCCGACTGCTTTTCCAGTTTTCGGATCTTTTTCAGATTTTTCATGCGCCGCTCCAGATAGGAATTCAGATCCGGATCTGTCTTTCCCAGATCCTGCTGCAGCTTTTTCAGATCTTTTATCTTGTTGGAGTTGAACTCCTCCATCCGATCCGGATGATTTATGACAAATTCATCATATCCTTTAAAAAACTCTGCGCTGCCGATCTTCTGCTTAATAGGAGAGCGATCCATGGCCGTTTTTTTCTGAAAGTCAAGCTCCCACTGTTCATCATATTCAGGCTGATCCGGCTCATCATCCAGTTCCTCATCCGGATCATCCGCCGGTTCTGTGGGTTTCTCAACATTTTCTTGCGATCTGTCAATGATCTCCTCCGGCTGCTTCCGGGAAGCAGCCGGTTCTTCCCCTGCTTCTTTTTTCTTTGCAGCGGATTTAGCCATCTTTCTTTCCGCTGTCTTTTCAGCCGTTTTTTCAGCAGCTTCCGCCTCCATCCTGTTCTCTTCGGCCCTCTCTTTCCCGTCCATCTGATCTGCCGACGGGCCGTTTAGACCTTCACCGTGGGTGCGCAGCCTGACAAGGCTGTTTTTCATCTCCTGCAGTCTTCTGAGAGCGATCTCGGTATCCTGCATACGGGCATAGCTGACACGGCTAAACAGTCTTGCCAGAAAGCCGAAAAAAGTATTATGTCTGTCTTCATAGTGTTTCAGGCTGTCGATGGCAGCATCAACGGAGCTTTCCAGACTTTGTAAGGATTTTCCCTCCATATTTCCCAGAAAATCCGGCTCGTCTTCCTTATCTCTCATTCCGCACAGCCTTTTAAAGCTGCGCTTTACCTCCCAGAAATCAGTGGAGCTTTTTCCGCCGCGGAATCCTCCCAGATAAGACCAGTGCTTCGCCAGACTGTTCATGCCTTCCCCGATCCGTCGGATCCGTTCCCTCTCATAGTCGGCATTAAAAGTATATTCCATGGCCTGCTTTTTCTTTTCATCTCCCATAGCTGCTCCCCTTTCTGTTCCGGGTGGTGGTCTTACTTATTTTTTACAGGTCCCTTTTCCTGGTTTTTCGGATTTTCTGCTTTTCCTGAAATTTCAGGATTTTTCTTGTTGCCTGTCTTTTTTACATTTTTAGATTTTTCATCAACCTTTTCTTCATACTTCTTTGCAATGGTCAACTCGTTCATGTAAAGGTTATGAAGGATTCCCCGTACTTCCCGGGAAGAAATCTCCTGCTCGCCGATTGCATTGCCCGGATCCTGCACCTGCTTAATATTATTTAAAAATGCATCTGCTGCTGCCTCCGGCAGCTCTTTGGACTTTTTCAGCTGGAGTGTATAACGATAAAGAGTATTTAAATCCTTTTGTATCTGTCGGATATCCGGTTTTTTATCCTTATCCTGTTTTACGGCCTTCTGTAATTTTTCCAGAGAAAACAGTTCTCTCTGGAACTGCTCATCGGGCATATCCGGGGTTTTTTCCGGCCGTTTTACAGAAGTATCCCCTATATTCGCACCGTTCATGCTGTAATTCCACAGGCGCTGCTGCGCTTCTAAGGCTCTCATCCCCAAGGCCATTACCGGATCATCTGCAGAATGTCTGCTCAGATTGTCCTGCAATGTAAAGTGCATCTTTCCATAAATCTGATTTTCCATATTTGTAATCTGCAGTGCTGTATTTTGAGGGGTGTCATCTCTTCTTTTTACTGCCCGATAGATATTATAAACTGTTTTGCTTACCTTTTCCTGAGCCAGATATTCCTTCAGCTGTGTAGCTGCGTTAATACGCATCTGGTTTCTGGGTGAAATGCGGCGGCGTTTTCGGGCATTATATGCATCGATCTTCTGATCCAGATCCTGCTTTGCAGCCTCCATTTTCCTGTAAAAAGCTTCCAGTTTTTTTCCTTTTAAAGCGTTTTCTCTCCAGGTGATCAGTTCCTGCTGCTCGGGCGTATACTCATTTCTGATACGTTCCCACTCTTTTGGGGTTTTTGTACTGCCCGTTAAGATCTTGTGCAGTTCCTCATAACTTGCGATATAATTCTCCAGAGCCGTATTCATTTTCTTAAACTCTTCGCTGCGTTTATTCAGACGATCTCCGCCGTTATTATACAACATCTGATGGATTTCTTTAAGGCTGTCCGCTTCCCGTTGGTGGAATGTATCCAGCGCTTTAAAATCCATCTCCGATGACTGACGTTCTCCCGGTTCTTCCGGCTTTTGCTCACTGTAGCGGATCGGGGCTTTTCCCTTATTGGGTCCGAGGGAATAAGGCACCTTTCGAAATTTTGCAATCATCCTGTCCCGCTCTGCCTGCTTATGCTCCAGATAATCATCATTTGCTCTTGCAAAAATATTGATCGGTACTCCCAGCGGGATCGGTTTTCCTTTTTCATCCCTCAGGATAGTTCCGTTTTCATCCTTTGCATACTCAACTTTCGGTATCAGTTTCTGCAGATCAAGTTGAGCCCACTCATCATCCTGTACAATATGGATTCCCTGATCTATATTTTGTAATTTTCCGTCCTTATCGATCTGCAATCCGGGATTTTCTCTCCCCAGTCTGATCATATCCTGCAAATCGGCTAATCTGGCTTTTGCTGCATTGACCTGCTCTGTCCTGAACTCATAGGGTTTTAAAAGATTGAAAAGATCATCCGCCGTCATTTTTTCGATGGCTGCTGCCATTTTAGGTGTTATGATCTTTAAATCTGAAGGCTGGGCTAAATTCTGCACACCACCTTCTGTTATCGTTCCGAAAGAATTGTCATTATCAATCCCCAGAACCCCCAAAAGCTTTGGGCGCTCCGGATCAGAAAAATCCTGCTTTAAGAAGAAGTTATTGGAATGCCGGTCTGTATTACCGCACAGATAATCAAGGATCTGAAGATCCGCCAGGGAACTGAGCATTTCCTTTGAATTTAACTGTTTCCGGTCCATCTTGGTATAAAATGGATCTGTGTATAACATATAAGCAAAATCAGCCATATCAAGGCCGGCTGCTTCTGTCATAACACCCTTTATTTCTTTATCGCCGCGCTTTATAGTAATCTTTTTACTTTCAGTTAAAAGCCCCGGAAATCCCAGCTCTCTTGCAACATCGCTCATGGCACAGGCACGGCTGGCAACCTTATCCCCAGTCTCTATGCCCGCTTCTTCCAATATACCGTGACGGTTAAAGTTTTTTCCCACTTCCACCGCCAGATTTTCGAGTATTTCTCTGAATTTGACATCTTTCTTTACAGCAGAAGAAATAAAACGCGCCTTATCTATAAACTGATTCAGAGAAAGGATACCGGAATCCTTCGGCGGCGCCGTATTTAACATTGTATAAAAGGATGTCAGTTTAAAATTATCGTAGTATATGAACAGCTTACTAAGAACCTTCCCATAGGCAGGATAGTTCTGTTTGTATTTCAAAAACAGCATTTTCGCGTCATACTGTTCTAAACGTTCCGCTACATCTGCTGTGAAAAAACCACGATGACGTATACCATTTTCATCCGTATATTCTACCGGCTCACGGCTGCTCATGACACCGCCCACCGTTTTCTGGCTGCGGTTATTAAACTCCACTTTGGAGCCTTTCATACCCCCAAGCACACCGGCAAGAGGCGGAAGATTCTCCGGTGAAAGACCCATTAACTGATTCCGGTTCTGAACCAGAAGGCGGTTCAGGGCCTCACAGGTGGGTTTTAAATCTTTATCAACAGAAAGTCTGGTCAGATCCCTGATACATTCTCCATACAGATTCTGCAGCTCTTTATGCTCCTTCTCTGTCATAGGAAGGTAGCTTCCAAAGCGGTTATGACGGATATAATGAAGCTGCATCTTCGATAAAAGCTGCTCCATATCCTCTTTCAGGAGCTGTTCGCCTTTCTGGTTGAAATCCCCATGCTTTTGCAGGTTCTCCCACAGATTATACGTTTCTTCATAAACCGTGCCGGCTACTGCTGCATAATAAGGAGATCTCTCATTCACCAACGGCAATGTGGCATCATTCAAGGTTCTGTCAGGTACATCTTCCTCTTCTCTCATGCCGCCCGGTTCCATTTCAAGATGTTCCAGGGCTTCTGCATCCCGAAGCATCTTATCATATTTACCCGGCTCTTTCTTTATCTTCTCATAATCTTCATATAAGCTTAATCCCTTGTTCAGAGAATGGATCTGAAGTACTCTCCAGAGCTTTTCCAGCTCTTTCTGAAAGTTTTCCGGTGTTAGTTCAGCCCCCTTAAAAAATGTGCGGATGTTATTTCTCGGTTCCAGCCCAAGGACGGTATAAAATCTGTATAACTCCTGATAACTGGATCGCGGATCATATGCAGCCGTTCCGTTGGCATGATCCATAATAAACTTTAAAGCCTGATCGGCAGTACGGGCCGTTTCCCCGGTCAGGGAACGTAAGAGCCGTTTCCACTCCTGATCCTGTGTTTCTTTGTCTTTTGGGATTGAATATCTCATATGAAGCTCCCCTTTCTGTCAGCTAAGGACGGTTTCCTCTGACTGTGTTCCTAGAAAGTCAGTGTATCTACTGCAGGCACCAGACGGATCAGCTGTTCTTTATAGTAGGCGATCAGCTGTTCCCGATCCGGCATATCCCGGCGGATGGTGCGGCGTAACAGACGCATATAGCCGATGATCTTTGCCTTGTTTTCTACCTCATCCAGTCTTGCCGGATCCTCGGTTCCCAGATATAAGGCCAGTGCCCTGCGCCAGAAGATTTTAGATGTTTCAAAGGAGAAGCCCAGGAAATTCACAGTCACCTGATGATCCAGCTCTGCAAAGCCTACAAAGGCATTGAACATGGAGCCAAGCTCGAAGATAGGATGTCCCATGCAAAGGGTATCCATATCAATGAGCAGTGCCTCGCCGTCACGTACCATCAGATTGTTGGTATGGTAATCTCCGTGCATCATAGTATGCTGATCCGGCACTGCTTCTACCATGCTGTATAATTTTTCTCCGATCTCTGCCGGTAAATGTTCCTTGTCAAAAGCGGCCCAGCCAAGAGCAACCTCCTTCATATCCGGCATGTCTCCCGGTTTTACCTGAGTGCTGTGGATCTGCTTTAACATATCTGTATAGTATTTTAAGGGCAGTTCCAGATGATCCGGATCCCGGATGATCAGCTTGGAAAGAGGCTCTGCCTCTAAAAGCTCCATAACAGTACCGTAGCTTTCTCCGATCCGCACCACATCATAAGGGATCGCTGTATTAACACCCAGCACCAGAGCTTTTCTTGCCAGTTCCCGCTCTCTCTGGATCTCAGGAAGAGCATTGGGATTGAAATAAACCTTGATAATGGTTTCTGCATCATAGCGGTAAACGGCACCGTTTGCCCCTTTTCCGATCAGTTCACAGCCCTCTACGCTGAACTGGCGGTAGGCCTTTTTTACACGGATCATTTCCGTAAAACCGGTCATATCCAGGATTTCGTAAACCTCCAGTGATACATTGATCATGGTAAGTTCTGCTGTTTCCTTACGCAGACGCAAAAGGACACGAAGTCCCGCACTGGAGATATATTCCAGCTTTTCGGCGTCAATGACCACAGGCAGACCCGGTGCTTTCGCACGGGCTTGCTGGATCTCTGCCTCTACCTCATGGGCATTGGATGCATCTACTCTCTTGCCCGGACAAATTGTAAGTACCCCGTCATTTACATTAAAACTGATTTTTTCCATCTCATTATACCTCCTCAAATACGATCTCGATCAATCTGTGAAATTCCTGCCATGCAGGTGTATCAGAAAGCTCTTTCAGGTTTTCTGCCATAGTGCGAAACAGCCATGCCTGTTCCCTGGGATCCTTCTGGTTGAAATTCTGCCAGAGCTTATGTCCGTCCTTTCGCCACTGGCGGTAAAGGGAACGCATATTTGCCAGCTTGTCCCCCAGATACAGGATCTTAATATCCTTATCCTTTGTTTCTGCTACGATCTGCAGTCCTTCCTGCTTGCGTATCTTCCAGGTCTGCTCTGCCGGAAGTCCGTCTCTTTTATTTTCTGTTTCTGAGGCCACCAGCTCAGCCACCCGGCTGCCAAACTGCTCCTTTATCTCCTGCATCGGCACTCCTGCATCCTCTACAACGTCATGGAGCAGTGCTGCAGCGATCACCTCCTGTTTGTCTGTCATGGAGCCAACGATCGCAGCTACTTCTGCCGGATGCAGGATATAGGGAATATGCTCTTTTCTGCGCTCCATACCATCATGGGCCTTTGCCGCAAATATGATGGCCCGTGTTACCAATTCCTCCAAATTCCTTCCTCCGTTTTCCATTATGTTCTCTTTTTCTGAAAATCTTTCTTACAGCTTTATTATAACTGTGCATGTGGGACAAGTGTAGGACAAAACTGAAAAATTCATGTAAAACCTACCGGTCCCACACCGTCCTTTTATCTTTAGCAGCTTTCACCATGGAATCCAGTGTATTCTGGTAGTCAATCTCTGCACTGTCATCGGTGTGCTGCCGGATGTATTTCTCCCGCTCCTGCTTTGCCAGTGCCTCATCCTGAGACTTTTTCACCTTTTCGATCCAGCCGTCCTCTACCTTCCCCGGATCCGGAGTGGTTTCAGTTGCAGCCGCTGTGGTCTCCTGAGTCTTTACATACTCACTAAGGGTATCCTTGATCAGCCGGTCCATGGCGGTCCGGGTCTCACAATGCAGGAACTGTTCCTCTAACTTGGTCTTCTGCTCCGGGGTAGGCTCGATCTTTACCAGCTTCCAGAAGGTTTCCAGAGCTGTCTTATAGGCATTGTAAATGTCATAGGTTTCCTTTGCATAGGCTTCGATCTTGTTTTCCTTGCTGGTTTTCGGATCGAACTGATACTCCTTGCATACTTCCTCCCAGCCGTCCGGCTGCTTCAGGAAACGCTCCTGCATATCCAGATCCACCTTGAGACGCTCCTTAAGAGTAAGAAGCAGCTTTTCTTCTTCGCTGACATCCAGTCCATGGTAGATCTTTGCCTTCATGATATCCTCAAATCCCGCATCCTGTTCTCTGGTTTTAAATCCGATGGCTGTATAAGTTCCGTCTGCCATTTTCCAGGAAGCATAATACTGATTCGGGTCAATGACCATGCTCTTATTCTTCTGGGGATCGTAGACGATGATACCGCTTTGTAAGGTGGTAAAACGGTAGTCATCCCCTTCTTCTTCATAGTCGATGGCATTTCTTCCGGTCAGTGTTGCCTTCTGCCCTACGTCTGTACTGGTCTTATTTCCGTTTGAATCTGTATATTCCACCTTTGTGGTGGTGCCGATCTCGGCCTCCGGCGTCACCGTCATGGTATAAGGGATCTTAATAGGATCACTGAACTGATAACCGGTGCCTGATCCGGAACCGGTCTGTTTGCACCGGTAGACCCAGACAGCCTGGTCACAGGTTACTGCCACAACCCATTCTGTTCCGTTTCCGGATTTTTCAGAAAGAACCTTCATACCGCTGCTTAGGTCTGAGATCTTGATGATGCCGTGGTTGCTGTTGGTAGAATCCGGCATCCAGATGGTCGTCACCGGGTCCTCCTCCTGACCGGACTTGACCTGATAGTATACCGTATCGCCCTCAGGAGTCTGTACCAGATTCTTGCCATCCTCCAGCTCCATCGTATCAAACCGGTCCATGGTGGCTTCATTATCCATGAGGGTGATCTCTACGCTTTCTATAAAGTCAGCTGTTTCCTCTGTCTCATTTCCATCCTTATCGGTAAGGGTTCTGGTTGCTGTCCTGTAGTTCACCTTGTAATCCTGCAGCTTTGCCGCATTGTTACGGTAGATAATAGACCCCATACCTACATCTGAAGAGGATTTTGAAGCTGTCTGGTCATAGACGGCAAAAAGAATATTGCCTGTTTTATTGTATTCATCCAACAGGTACTGGTAATTTGCACCGGTTACAGCTACCGGTCTGGCAATATTTTTCATCAGGATCTGATAGGAGTTTTTCAATGGGTTATCATCGTCCTTCTTCTCAAGCTCCACCGCCGTGCCTTCTTTTTTCGATCCGTTTTTTCCGGCCGGAACGGTACGATTCACGGTGTCGCTCCAGGTGTCTCCGCTCAGATCCTGATAAACCTTTTTCCAGTTGTAATCATCCTGCTGCTCAGTATTCGCTTCACTGTACAGGTCAAAGTAATTCTGGAAAAGGCGGCTGAACAGACCCATGTTGGTATCATTTTCAAGTATATCGTTCTGACGTACCCGGACAGCACAAAGACGATAATTATAGTTGACTGTTTCTCCCGTAACAATTTTGAACCAGGAAAGATAATCCGGGCATACCTCTAAGGTTTCTTCATACGTAAGATTCGAGGATTCCCAGATATAGACCTGCTGCGGTACTACAAGATTGGGAGAACCGAACCGGGTTCCCGTACCGGTACTGTCCGATGCATACATACGGAAGCAGCAGACCAGAGAATAAGGGACCTCATCTTCCTTCGTGGAATCCAGAGAAACATTCAGCTCGATTAAGAGCGTAGAGCTTCCGTTCATGGAAATACTGGCCACCGAATAGGTAAGCTTGCTGGTATCCACCTTTTCCTGTATGGTCTTCTGATCATCTGTTCCCGTCCAGTTGAACTTACGGTTAAAATAATCCAGAATACCGGCAAAGATCATAGAAGAAGCATCCAGCTGTTTTACGGCTTTTCCGTTGCCGTCCAACAGGGTATATTTCATATCATACATACTGTAGTAAAGGTATTCAGTTCCATAGCGTCTGTTTTTGTCCTTTACCTTGCCGCAAAACAGACGCTGATGTCCCGGCAGATAGCTCTGATACAGCTTACGCACAGAGGATGCATCCGAATCATCATAGGCTGCACTGGTATCTCTTCCTAAACGTACATCCAGAACGGCATATTTACGGGTAACGGTGTTGTAGCGGATCAGACCGTAAACCTCCCAGTTGGACTTGGGTTTATAGGTACTGTCCTCTTCCTTTCCCGCCGGGATGTCCCAGTTGATATGCTCCCCCTCCGGTGCCGTACCGGTAATACTTAAACCGCTTAGAAGATCAAGGGTATTTTTTCCGTAAAATACCGTTTCATAGCTGTAGATCACCGTATTTCCGTTGTCTAAAAGGTCAAGAATGATAAATTCCTTCAGATCTTCTGCCTTTGTTGAGTGGTAATCCGGTATGAAAAAGGCCTGTGTTCCTTCTACCTTCCAAAGCTCTGCGTGATCCTCTGTCTGCTTTGCAGTCATGGCACCGTTTACATCCGAGGGCAGATCCTTTGCATACTCCCCATCCAGTGTGATCGCCGCATTTTCTCCTGTCATTTTTTCAATATCGTAGGTTTCAGCCTGAACATACTCCCCTTTTTCCTCGTCATATACAATGGCAGCATTGGAACTGGTAGCCACCGATTTGGCTTTGCTGCTCCTGCTGCCGAATACAGAATTACATCCGCAAAGACTGACAGAAAGGATCAGGGCGAGTACCCCGCTTAACACTCGTTTTCCCATTATACATCATTCCTTTTGACTTTCATTCATGGTGATAGCAACCTAGCGGACCGATCCCTCTGCTGATCAAAAAGGCCGCATCGGCAGTCAGCCGCTCAGTTTCTAAAGCTGCAATGGCTGTATCTCATAGCATCCTGCACCTTCCTCCGGTGTAAACAGGATCCGGCAGTCTCCTGCATTAAACCACTGTCCGTTCTGGACATTGTAAGGGTTTTTCCCTGCAAAGCTGGAGTAGATCACATCATCTAACTTTCCTGCCGTACTGCTGATCCCGTAGCAGAACAGACGCAGCACCTGATGATCGTAGGTTATGCCCTTTGCGGTATCGGTGCTGCTGCCATCAAGGGTTGTTTTGATCCGGATCCGGTAGCCGCCGCTTCCGCCTATCTTTTCCAGAGATAAAAGCTCTGTCTCTGCAGAACCGCTTAAGGAGCACCAGGAGATTTTATCCTGATATACGTGAAAGGTTCTGGCTCCGTTTGTATTATTATAAGCAATCTGGCCTACGGACTGCACCGCCCCCATCAGGGCAGACCAGCCGGACATGGCAGAAGAGTCCTGTCTTACAAATAAAGCCGGTTTCTGCACCTTTACCCCGGCGATCACCCGGTAATCCGTCTGAAGAGCACCGTTTCCGTCTGTAATATAGTAATCCGGTGTCACGCCGTTGATCAGGCAGCTTCCGTTAGAATTCAGATAATAGGTATTGCCGTTTACCTCCACATAGCCGGTAGCCATACTGCCGTCAGAACGACAGTAATAATAAGTATCACCGTATTTCACCCAGCCGGTCTGCATTACACCCCGGGAGTCAAAACTGTACCAGGTCCCGTCTACGCTGACCCATTCCCCCTTTGCAAGCTGTGTATTGGTTTTATAATAATGCCATCCCTGACTGTCCTGATACCAGTTGGGATTGGCTGCAAAGGTTTCCGTTGCCATCAGACCGGCTAACAGAAATGCCACTGCTCCCATTCTGATCCGGTTTTTCTTCTGTTCTTTCTTCATATACATCAACCTCCCTTTCCTTGATATGTCCTCCCGACATTCTTCTTTTTCTGAATTTTCCAAGTTTTATGAGATTTCTGTCTCTGAAAAAGACAGGAATGTTTTCGTTCCTGTCCTTTTCAGAGAGGCTGTCACAAAACCGTAAAACAGGTTTTGTGACAGCCATCCCATACCTACACATTTACTTTGTTTCCAGTGGGGTAATCGTATAATTATACGGTGAATCTTTGGAAGACTCATTTACCCAGCTGATCATTGGCTTCATGGATAAGCGGAGCACAACGATCAGGATGAAGATCAGCAGATAACCGATCACCGCATTACGTAAAGAGCTTTTTGCTTTCTCTTTCTCCTGCGGTTCATCTGCTTTTGCCAACTTCACTCCCAGAATGACGCACCATATGGCGCCCAGTGCAGCAACGATCCCAATTGCAGGTCCAAGGACCATGTTCAGTAACTGGACGATCGGAATTGCTGCCTCTGTAAATGGATTGGTTGTAGTCAATAACATGAGACTCATCATACTGTTTCCTCCTTTATTTTTATTTTCTATATTTTTTAAAGCCTGCCGCAGCAGGTCTAATATAGACCATGTCTACTCTCTTCTGTGAAACTGCAGACTGCCTGTTCCTGTAATAAGCACCCCCAGCAGTACAACACCAAGGAGCACCGCCAGATGTTTATTAAATAAATGGTAGTTCTGCTTTACAAAAAAATGATAACTCCGGCTGTTTCCGGCTTTGTCGGAAACACTGATCAGATACCAGCCCCCCTGCTGCAAGGTCTGTTCTGACAGCTGCACCTCATTTCCGTCCCGGTAAACTCTCACCTGACTGTCTTCCCGGGCCTTTTCAAAGGAAACCGGGAGCTTCAGGGCCTTTGTGCTTACAACAGACTTGGAAAATGTCAATGTAGGCGCCAGCGTATCCTTTTTAAAGGATAACCGGTAATCCGGAAGACCTTCTGCTGAAAAACGGATCTGATAATTTCCGTCCTCAGACAGGTTCATACATATGGGATTGGTGACCGTCACCGGCTGGCCTTCTCTGGTAATATGCCCGATCTGATATCCGTCCGGCGCCACCAGAAAATTCTGGCGGGTACAGCCGTCTTTTAAGATCTGGAACGAAAAATGGTACTGATAGATCACCAGATCATCCCCGGAATAGTCTCCGGGACTGCACAGCATTTCCAGCTCATAATTTCCCGGCTGGGAAAAATAATAGCTGTCTCCCGGATCATAGGTTTCATTGTCTTTTTTTATGGTAATATCCGTGGTTTCTTTTTCTGCCTGCAGGATCACCGGTCCTGAGGTGACGGCACCGTTGGGAACACTGACCTGCATCTGATATTTATTGGGTAATGTATATTGATAACGGTTGGCAGCTGTATCAAAGGTAAGCTGCACATCCTTCGCTTCTTCAAATGTCAGCCCGGAACCGCCTTTTGCGATCAGATCCTGAAGCTGTTTTGCTTCCTCTCTTGAGAGGGAGCCGGAGCCGGTATAGTCGTAATCCGACCAGTCAAATTCGGTCTCACCGGTAAGATCTTCTGTGAGAAGATCTGCAGCACTGCTGTCTGACATGGCGAAGGCTGTAAGAGGGAACGCAGCGGCAAGTCCCGCTGCCAATAAAATCTGGATCCATTTTTTCATTACAACGCCTTTCTGAGAGCCTTCGGTGTCCTTGAAAGGTCATCCTTTTGCATTGTCCTTTCGTTGGCATGGGTCAGGCTCTTAGGTGTTTTGCCTGTCTTTGCCAGATGCTCAAGCCTTGCCTCTTCTACCAGTTCCTTATAGGAGGTGCGCACTCTGGTTGGCTTGTCAGCAGCCATTTTCTGATTCGCGGACATGCTTTCCTCTGCTTTTGTCCCTCTGCTGCTTTTTCCCGTACTTCTGAGTTCTTTTTCCTCCCGAAGTCTGGTCAGTTCCACTTCCCAGAGTGCTCTGTTTTTCGGACTGTCAAAATATGCCATATCCTGTCACCTCTTTCTTTTCTACTCCGCCGAAGCCTGTGTGGACGTCCTATCCTGCTCCAGTGCATCCAGATAGGACTGTGTAATGGCTTCCATGCCTTCCAGCAATCCCTTGTTTTCCTTCTTCGTGATGGCTACAAAGCCTTCCGGCTCTGTATCGATCAGTGTCTGCGCCTGAAAGATCCCCTCTTCCTCTATCATAGAAACCGCCTCATCCTCATAACAGATATAGGCCTGGATGGCACCGTTTTCCAGGGCTTTGCGCCCGTCTGTCTCAGAATAGGTCCTTTCTCCCGCCGGTTCTGCCTCATTCAGCTTTAACAGGCTGGAGGCGGATACATTGGAGGAGATTCCGATCTGAATATCATTTAAAGCAGCAATGCTGTTAATAAAATTGCCCCGGGAGGTAACCGCACACAGATAACCGTATGCATAAGGTGTTGTCATGCCGAAGTTCTCGCTTAAGGTTCCGTCATCGGTAATGGAGCCGATGGCCATATCTGCTTCTCCCTGTTCTAAAACCTCTGTCAGCGGACGACCGCTTTCCACAGGAACAAAGGAAACCTCCAGATTAAAGCCCTGTGCAATGGTAGAGGCGATTCCCGGCTCCATGCCGTGATAATTGCCGTCTGTTTCATCTACCCATGCCAGACGGCTTCTGCCTGTTGTAATGGCAACCCGCAGGGTTCCTGATTTCTGGATGGCGGATGTCTGGTCACTGTCCTTTTTGGCACATCCGGCTGTTACGGACACAGCAGCGATCATACTTACTATCAGCCATATCTTTTTTCTGGTTTTTCTTTTCATGTTGTTTTCTGCCTCCTACATCGTAAACAGCTTTTCAATGCTCTTTGTGGTCTGGATATCCACGCAGGTACGCATGGTAGGTGAGGTCATGACAAAGGCACGTCCTCGACCGTTATTAATGATATCGTACTGCTCCCGTTTGTTTAAAGCACCCGATTTTTCATACAGCTTGCACAGGTCATTCATATCATTAGGCGCCAGCGGGAAGATAAAGGAATACTGGCTGGCGTTGATGATGGCCGTGGATTTTCTCTCCAGTTCCTCTGATCCCACAAAGTCCTTGATATTCTGTGTGATGATGATCTGCATACCGTTGTATTTACGGATACGCTTTGCCAGCTGGTACATGAAGTCCAGTGCAATGGGGTATTTACTGTCGATAAAGACATGGGCCTCATCGATGACAATAATGATCTTGCGGTCTGCATGGTACATCATGTTATAATCACGGTTTTTGATGATCTCATTATCCAGCCACTTAAGGACCAGCAGCATCTGCGCGTTGGCTATGGTGTTGTTTTTATTAGCCAGCAGGGACTGGAAGTTGAATACGATGAAGTTCTCTTTGGTGGAGATGGTTGCTTCTCCGTTCCACAGTGCCGCATTTCGTCCTCCTGAGGAGAACTTGGAAATATAGCTGATCAGGATACGCAGGTTGTTCTTTGCATATTCGCCGCTGGCTTTCTGATAGTCATTTAAGATCTTGTCATAAAGGTCATCAAAGGTTGGGAAATCCGCAGGTGTCAGCTTGCTCAGATCGGTGGTTGCATCGATTCCCTTTTCCTCATACATACGAACTGTCAGGTTGTTTAAGTACTCCAGAGGATCGGACTCGATGCCCGGAAGGATCTGTCGGTAAAATTCCTCCAGAAACTGCAGGTGTACATAGAAGCTGGTGGTTACGCTTTCTGTATCCTCCCCCTGCTTCTCATCACTTTCCTCATCATCCGACAGGTTTGTGATGATATGGAAGGGATTCAATCGTCCCTGGGTCGCACTTCCTACATCGATGATCTTTCCGTTGAAGTTCTTTGCCATCAGTGTATACTCATTTTCCGGGTCCAGGATGAAGATCTTGCTGTCTTCTGCTGCCAGCTGGGTCAGGATGGTCTTGGTTGCGTAGGATTTACCGCTTCCGCTCTTACCAATGATGACCGCATTGCTGTTTACTCGTTCCCGGTTTCTCAGGAAGAAGTTGATAAATACCGGTATGCCGCCGGTCTTTCCGATGCAAATACCGCCCGGATCGCACAGATTATTGTATACATAGGGATAAGCTGCCGCAATGGATCCGGAATGGATGCCCCGGGCATAGGCAGAAAAGGGATCCCAGGAGGAGATCATGCTGGCACCGTAGGCCTCATACTGCATAGTCAGGTTATCCTGTGTCTTAAAGCCTTCCTCGGAGCACTGTCTGCGGATCCTTTTCTTAATGGAACGGGCCGCCAGCTCCTTTTTCTCGTTTTTATCCGGCTTTTTGCCTGATGCCATAGCCTTGCTCAGTTCATAATCAAAGATGGTGATATAGGTATTCACATCAAAGAGCATCTCATTATCACCCTGAAGCATCCGAAGAAGCTCCTGCAGTGTATTTACATGCTCTCTCAGTTCCAGGATACGGCTGGTCCTTCCTGTATTGGAGCCCTGCTCTCTCAGCTCATCGATAGCACGGTCGATCTGGCGGATGGAGCGATACCGGTCACGGGGAGTCATTTTCATGACTACCTTGGTGCTCATGGTATTAAACAGGCTTGCTCCCCAGGCATTGGGAACGGATACCGGGTAATCACTGATCCTTAAGTTGTGGGTGATAAGACCATCGATCTTTACGGTCCTTCCGGTAAATTCCAGCTCCTTGGGAACGATCCAGTCCATATACTGATCCGGTTTCAGCTTCTTTACATCTCTCTCATTAAAATTCTGAGTGAAATTATACTTTAAAAATACGGCCAGATCCGAACCCTTTAAAATATCACACTTGATCTCTTTTTTTCCAAAGGCTCTGACTGTCTCTTTCGCCTGACTTAAGATCTGAGCTTTGTCCTGATTGCAGAACACCAGATAATGGAAAGGCACATAAACCAGGTCCTTTTCATTGATCTGTTTCAGCTGCTCCAGACGGTCCTGAAGGATGCCAACACGGTCCGTCAGCTCCTCTTCTGTAAGAAGGCCGTTCAGATAAGCTTCCTTTAACTGCTCCAGCTTTTCATTCTCCGTACGTACATAGTCGTCATAAACCATAGGCCGGTCAATCTTTACCATGATCGCTGTTTCGCCCATGGCTATGGTACGAAGCAAAGCGCCGTAGGTACGGTCGATCAGGCTGTTCTGGCTTTCCCGGTCCAGAAACCTGAATTCAATGGATGGAATATGGACTACGATACCATAATACTTGCCCCCATATTCAATAAACTGACCGTCGATGCCGGTAAATGGGATCAGATCCCAGGTTTCCGGCTTGTGCTTCTTTCCGCCCGGAGACGGAGCTTTTTCTCTGGTGAATTTTCGCTGTCTCACTGCAAATGCTACTGCATGGAGCAGGATGGTGTAGGTCTTCTGGTCGTCAATGGGTACCAGAAGGATAAAGGTTAGCACCAGGAAGAAGGAGCAGATCCATATTCTGAATGGAAGATCGGAAAGGAGCACTGCCATGATGACGCCTCCGCCGATCAGTCCCACGATCAGATCCGGTATCTCTACGCCCTTAAAAAATTCCAGATTGACCTTTGTTTTTTTCGGTATTATCCTCATCTTTTTCCTTTCCTCTGATCTTCATAGTTGCTGTTGCATTCTTTGTTACTTGTTGTTTCTTGTTGCTTCTTATTTGTTTTTCTTGCTGCTTCTTAAATCTATTTCTTGTCTTTCTTTTCCTTCGGCTTGTTAATATCCAACTGTGAAAGTCTTTCACGCTTGGAGGTTGCATCGTAGAAGTTGATGCCAAGGAAGCTTCTTCCTACGCACTCGGATTTGCCTTCCTCATTGATCATATTCTTCTGACGTACGCCCCAGCCGCGGCTGAAGTTGTAATTGCCGTTCTTATCACGTTTATAGTGATTGCCGTAATGAGACTTCACATGGAGATTTCCGGATTTATCCTGAACCTTTTCCAGACCGGTCCAGAAATTCCTGCGTGTATACATTTCACCGGTTACTGTATTCATCTGGCGCTCTACACCGAAGTTTCTGGTGTTGACCTTATTGCCTCCCTCGTCATAAGCCCGTCCGAAGAGACCTCCCAGATAGGAAACACTGCTGCTTCCGTCTGCATCAACATGTCGCTGAATGAAATTGCCAAGGTTAAGATCTGTATGAACTTCACCCATGTTGTCTACGGTTCTGCCGATACCCAGGAAAGCGGCCTTATCCACTTCGCCCTTGTAGTTTGAGCGAACCTCTAAGCCCATGACCTTGACCGTCTCGCTTCCGTCTGCTCCGTAAGTATGGGAGTACAGACCGCCCATATTCACATTCAGATGGTACTTGCCGTCCCGGCCCGTCTTAAAGGTAAGGCCAAGGAAGCGTTTTGTCCTCTGCGGCGGGAGAGCTGCCTTTTCTTTTTCTACCTGTGCATTTCTCTTCTGCCGTGCGGTCATTGCCTGCGGTGTATTAGCCGCTTTTGTTTTCAGGCGGTTAGATGGGCTAAAGAATGGGGATGCTGCAGCAGCTGCCGCTCCGCCGGCGCCTCCGCCGGATGCTGCGCCCTCTGCTTCGCCGCCTTCTGCTCCGTCTTCGCCTTCTGCTCCGTCCAAAGCTTCCGGACCGCCGTCTGCGTTCTCATCTTCCTCTTCTTCGCCTTCGCCCTCTTCGCCTTCTTCTCCGTCTTCGCCTTCTGCTCCGTCCAAAGCTTCCGGACCGCTGTCTGCGTTCTCGTCTTCGTCTTCTTCTTCCTCGCCGTCCTCTTCCGGCTCGCCTCCGGCATTGTCTCCATCTGCTGCACCTGCTGCCTGAGGCTCTTCATCTCCTTCGTCATCCTCTTCCTCTTCGGATGCTTCATCGATGGTTTCTAAGTGGTTGTCATCATCGCCGTCCCCATCTTTGCCATCTGCTGAAAGACCGGGAATCTTGCCGCCTTCATTTTCGCCCACACCGTCTTCGCCGTCTTTTGTGCCGCCGGTGCCGCTCTCTTCCTCATCATCATCGTCGTCATCCTCCTCTTTGCCGCCGGAGAACAGCTTCTTTCCATAACCGGCTCCCGCTTTGGCAAAATCATAGGCATAGGACAAGGCACTTATGGCAGCGCCGGTGCCCACAGATGCGGACTGGCTTTCAGAAGAACCTGCTGCAGAGCTGATCAGGCTGGTAACCATGGAACCGCTCTTGGTAGCTGCCCAGGCACCGCCGATGAGGAACAGGACCTTTAATACATAGACGGTTTCCGTGCTCTCTGCGGCAAGACTCATAAAGGAGATCTGTCCGCTGATCACAACCGGTACGATCAGCAGATACAGCTTCATAGCTACGATACCGCCCATACCGGAAACCGATTTTCCAATGAAAAGCTCCCGCCATCTTTTAAAACGTTCTCCATCATCAAGAGGCATAGTGGAGACGAAAAACGGTGACGCCAGATAGAGCAGCAGCATATCAAATATCCTCTGGATAAATACCACACTGTTGCTGACCATGACGATGAAAACAAAGAATCCCACTCCGAAGCCTACGATAAAATCAAACTTGGCATAAACAAAGTCCTTGGATACCTGACTTGTGTTCCAGTAGGTTTTATCCGGATATTTCCGGCTTCCGTTGGTATAATAATCCTTTCGGGCCTCATCGTTGATTCCCAGCTTTGTTTTCATCTCGGCACTGGCTGTGGATATGTTGTACTCCGACTTTTTGCTGGCATCCAATGAGCTGATTACAAAAAGTGTAGAACCGATGGTTGCGTCTCCGCTGTCTGATGATTCCTGTACCGCATTATCCAGAGTAGTTACCAGCACACCGCTGAACCGTATCATAAAAAGCACAAACAGCGGTACGATCAGAAACTGGACACAGGCACGCAGAAAGGAATTCATAACGTGAGACACAGTATGGGGTTTTTCCGTTTCCAGATCAAAAATGGACTTGGCTACGGAATAGATGGTAAACATAAACAGCATGACTAACGCCACTACAAATATGTACCAGAATGCATTCCGGATCGTTGTTATGCTGTAAAGGGCTTCCAAAAGGGTCATATGGGGGGATCTTACTCCATTTTCAACGATGGTAACCGTATCGATCCCGATAAATATGTTATAGGCCTGTTCCATGGAGTCTAAGATCCTCCATACTTCCACCATGATGCTGTAGAATACTCCGGATAATGCCTGCAGTATCAGCTTTGCGATTTCTATGGCAAGAGGGATCAGGATATTTTTCAGGAGCGGAGCCAGTATGACCTGAAACAGCCAGGTGAGAGCAGAGTTAAGCAGTCCGCCTACAAAGCTGAACACAGGATCCATGATTTTTTCCATTACCCATCCGACTGTATCGCTCCAAAAGCCCAGATAAGCCATATTCATAATCCTTCTTCCTCCTTATCCTTGTGAGTTGCCTCCCTGTTCTCCCTGCTGCATCTGATCCATCTGCTGTTTCATCTGCTGCATCTGACCGCTTTGGGAGTTCTGGCGCATCTTGCTCATTCTTCCCCTGATGAAGTTGATCGTATCCCGTCTCTGAGATTCCTCTTCCTGAGCACTGTCCGGATCCAGGACCCGTCCTATGGTGATGCTGGCGTTGTATACAGCCCAGGCGCCTCCCAGTACAAACAGGATCGTGATGATCTTATTCATAGACTTATCCAGTGTATAGGAAATGCGGTCAGAGGCCAGAAACGGCAGAACCATCAAAAACAGCTTCATGGAGATCATCGTTCCTGCTCCGGCAAAAAACTTGCCGATAAATGCATCCTTCCATTTTTTAAACACCCCTCCGCCGTCCAGTGCGATGGTAGCTGCAAAGAAAGGAGAAACCAGATATAAAACCAGCAGCTCGATGATACGGCGTACCAGCATGATCGCTGACAGCAGCATCAGTGCCAGCAGACAGAACACACTGGGGAAAGCCAGAATATAATTTACCTTGGTGGCATCCACATCCTCAAACACCTGATCTGTATTCCGGTAGCTGAACTGCTCAGATGCCACATCTCCCAGCTCTGTCAGGTAATAATCCAGACGCTGGCGGATATAGCCGGAACGTTTATCGCTTGTATTAAACTCATCGGGCACAATGATGGCATCCTGCACCATGGTAACAAACATAATATCCCCCGGGGTAGTCCCTGAAATGATGACGCTGTGGGAACCTTCCCGTGTATCCGTGTATTCCAGCTGATCCACCACCGTAAATATGCTTTTTGTGAAATGAAGCATAAAAAGGCAGAGCAGGGGGATCATGGCAAAGCTGAGAGCTGATTTTAATGCCCAGCGCATTACCACGCTGATAGGCTGCTTGTTCTCCATGGCGGAATCAGCCATGGACCGGATCACGGAAACCATAGAAAAGCCAAATGCCAGAGCAATTGCTACTACGGTGAGAACCAGAAAAGCCTTTCCCACAGAACTGATCCTGAACATGGCCTGCATCAGCGTCAGCCCCGTTTCCTCACCATAGGCTACTGTTTCCACTCCTGTAAGTATGTCATACAAAGATGCCACATAATCCAGAAAAGAAAGCCAGGTGGTAAATGCGCTTAACAGGAATTCCCCGAGGAAACTCTGAAACAAAGACCACAGAATATAGAATATCCCCAGCAGGATCTCCTTTAGGATCGGGGCAAATATTTTATTAAATAAGCCTGCCAGAAGTTCCTGTAAAAGTTCCAGAAACCCAAGCTGTACATATACCATATCTTCTGCCTCCTGTCTGCTGTTTTTTTCATTCTGCTATCGTTCTTTTATGGAAGTGTTCCGTTTGATCCAGATCACATATCCGACTCCGCCGCTGCCCAGTATCATAAGCAGCAGTACGGCGATCACAGATGCTGCGGTGATCTCACGTCCCAGCTTGAATGTCTGTACCGGTGACCGGTTTCCCGCTGCATCAATGGCAAAGATCTGATAGGTTCCGGCTCCGCTTATTACGCCGTCAATAGGTCCCTGAGTCTGTTCTCCGTCTTTGTATACAATAATCTGATCTTCGGCATTGTCCGTTGTTACATAAGCCTTGCTGTGTTTTACCGTGATCTGAAGCCTTGGAGGCCGGTTGTCCTTTACGATAGTTACCGTTTCATCCTTTCCGGCTGCCGTTGTATAGGTCAGTTCATAGGTACCGTTAAAGGTAAAGGAAACCCAGGAACCATGATCGGTCTGTTCTTCCCCGTTCCAGATAAAGCTCTTTACCGCCTCTCCCTCAGGTACGAACAGAAGCTGTAAATTCCTTACCGGCTCCTTGATGATCTGGAAATAAAACTTTGGTTTTTCTTTGTTGCTGTAGATCTCATCATATCCGGAAACCGTATCCCGCAGATCCATGCAGTACCAGCCGCTTTCCGTAAAGTCATTTCCCACCGTATACTCATAAGGCTGTCCGTTTCTGGTTACCTGAACTGCCAGAGTATTGTCCGTCGGGAAACGGAAGGATACGCTGTCGTTGACGGTGGCTCCGTTCTGTACGGATACACCAAAGCTGGTGCCGGTGAAAAGTGTCTCCAGATACTCTCCAGTAAGGGAATTTACGGATTCAACCAGTCCGGATCCGGTTCCCCGTCCTGCTGCTGCCTCTGCAATCTTTTCAGCCTCTTCCATATTCTGAGGCTGTTTTGCTTCCGTCTGATCCGAAGAGGCTTCTTTTGCAGTCTCATCATCGGTTTCATCCCCGTTTTCGCCCTCTGCTGTTTCATCAGAAGACTGGGATTCTCCGGCTGCTGCATTTTCCTCTTCCTCAGGAGCGGTCAGATCCAGATATTCCTGAAGAGCATTGCTTGTAACTCCCAGCATATCTGCCATCTGATCCAGTGTGATATTTCCATCCTTGATACTCTTGCGGATATAGTCTAAAGGAAGAGACTTGCTGGCCAATGCCTGAGCCACATCCTCTGCCTTATCGATCAGCGGAACGGAAGAACCGCTGTCGCTGTTATTCCATACATAGCCGGAATCACTGTTTTCCGCAGCACTCTTTGTTTCCTCTGCCTTCTTCTGTGCCGACTTATCCTGAATACGGAAGCGGAAGGTAGTCTGGTATTCTGTCTGCTGGGACAGAGACTCCCCGGACTGGTAGATCGCCTTAATACGGAACACATAGGTTCCCTTCTGCACCATAGGCTGTTTGCTCACATAGGTGATGGTCTGTCCGTCCAGTTCCGCTGTATAGGTCAGATTGGCCGGAAAATCAATGTAAACACTCTGGTCTGTGATCTGCCCGTTTCCCACATTGGAATAGAAGTAAAACTGGCCGTCGATCCCTTCCTCATACATATCATAGTCATCATAATACTGTTCTGACAGAGATACGATCTTCTTGGAGGGAAGGCTTCCTGTTGTACCGGAGCTGCTGTCCGTTCCCGAAGAAGCGGAATTCTGAGAAGTATTATTCTCAATGATCACTCCGTTTTTGCCTGTTGTGCCATTTCCTGAAACTGTACCGGCAGATGCTCCCGGGCCGGTAATCGAATCCTTGTCAGAAGCGGTTCCGGTGTATGCGGAGTTTGCATTCTGTGATACAGAGGACACAATCCCTCTCATATTGGAATAAAAGCTGTTCGTCCCGTTCAGCTGGTCTGCCAGTGAACTGCCTGCTGCCAGTACTGTCAGCGGTTGTGCAGCCATTGCGGCCGCAGCCGCTAAGATAATCATTTTTTTTCTATGTAGCTTCATCCTCATGCTCCTTCAGCTGCCTCATCTGCATCATCATCCGTTTCAGGTTCCAAATCCTCATCATCCTCAGATTCTTCATCATCCTCTGAATCCAGATCCTCGTCATCCAGATCTAAATCATCCTCATCTAAATCTAAATCATCTTCATCTAAATCCAGATCGTCATCATTCAGATCCAGATCATCCTCTTCCTCATCAAATGCATCCAGATCATTATCTGCTTCATAGGAATCCGGCAGATCCGATCTTTCTTTATCAGGCTGTTCGGTTAACTCCCCGTCCTGAGTCTCCTGCTCTGCCATCTCGGCATCCATCTTCTGCTGGACGATCATATTCCGCTCGCCCAGATCGTAGTACACATCTTCCCCATAGAAGGCATTCGCCCTTACCTCATCCAGATTCATGGCCTTGAATTCATACAGCGGACACTTGTAGCTTGGGGTAAACTTTGTCTTCAACGGGTTATTACCAAAGGTTACGATAATGGCGTTACCGGTATTGGTCTTGCTGTTTAACTTCTGCAGCTCAGAAGGATAGATAACCGGTCGGGTCTGCATCTGCTGGGAGTAGTTAATATCACTGCTCTTGGAACCCATACCGCTGGATACACTTCCTGTAGTAACGGTCATGTTGCCGCACAGCTTTGAGAACTCTTCACAGGTTGCAATATCATTGGAACCGATGAACATCTTAATACCGCAGTTACTCTTTACGATATTCGCAACGGTATCACCGTATACGTTATTTAACTGTGCGTAGGACTGAACCACCATGTTGAACCAGATCTTTCGGCTTCGTCCTACGGTGATCATCTTATCGAATTTCTCGATCTTAGGCATATTACCAAACTCATCCAGAATAAAGTAGACATTTCTGTGAAGAGTCAGGTCCTTATCTGCACTTGCCACCTTGATCAGTGCCTTGTAGATACTCAGGATAAAGATAGCAGCCAGGGCATGTCTGGTATCCTTTTCATCCGGGATCTTAAGGAACAGTGCCACCGGCTCATTGGCAATGGCAGCCGGTTCAATATCGGTAGCGGAAGTCAGTGCGCAAAGACCTTCGTCATTAAACATGGACAATTTATCAAAAGCAATGGACATGTAGCTGGCCAGCGTAGTTTCCGCCGCTGACATAACCTGTCTGGAAAGTCCCACTGCCTTAGAAAGCACCGGACGGTTCTGGAAATACTCCCGCAGCGCCTCAAAGTTGTTCTCTGAATTGGAGATCGCCTTGTTTACATTATAGAAACAGAACTTCTCTTTGGTCATCTCCAGCTCCGGATACTCGGAATCCTCCAACATGGCAAGACAGGTTGCCATAACAATGGAACGGGCACCTTTCTCCCAAACCGGATCGTCCTTGGATTCAATGGGGCAGAGAACGCTGACAAAGTCATTCAGATCCTCGTATACCTCATCGTAGATCTTCTGCTTTTCAATACGGATCAGTGAGATCAGCTCATCCCTGTGTGCATAAGCTTTCCCGTCATATTCGTACCACTCATCTGTATATTCCTCCGGCTTGTTCACCAGCTTTAAGTCACTGGCCTGTGCATCATCGGTTCTGCGGTAGATCTCGTCACCGGTATGGAGATACAGCTGATAACGGTCATAAATATCGCTTAAGGGGTTCCAGCGGAAGGAACTGTAAGGATCACGAAGATCCAGTACCATTACCTTGTATCCGTGCTCCTTTAAGGTTCCGCTGTGGAACATAAAAAGCTCTCCCTTAGGGTCCGTCATGATCATGGAGGAACCGGCTGCCGAATGTCCAAGGATCTGGATCATCGGATTGATGAAGGTGGTTGTTTTACCACTACCGGTAGAACCGATGATCAGACCATGCATCGGGGAAGCCAGATTAATGTCAATATCCTTTTTCTTACTGTTATAAACGGCATGAACCGGCACACCGTCTTTCTTTTCACTTCCAAGCTTTGTATATTTATAAGGCTTAAACAGCTTATCACGCTCTTTATCTGACATAAAATCGGAATTTTCCAGAGCGCCCTCGATCCTTCTTGCCTTCTGGTTCATCATACGCCGGGATCTTCTACCTGCGTCATAATCAAATACAAGCCATAAAACAGCGATCACACACATAGCCAGAAAGCCTACCAGATAGGTCTTCGGGTCAATAAGAAGCCAGGGATCAAACATTCCCCGATCCGGCGAAAACAATCCCGGCAGGACTGCCAGAAACAGTTCAGAAATCAGGATGCCAAGAAGGATACTGCCTCCGAAAAACAGTCCTATATAGAAAAGTATTTCTTTCATTCCGTCTTGTAACTTATCTTTCATTGTCTTATATCCTCTCCCTTCGTTGTATCCAGTCCTTTACTGCCTCCGTAAAGTCAGGGTGCATTTTAAACCATGCTGCGATCACCAGAAAAGCCAGAAGTCCGTATCCGAAGATAAGAAGGCTGCTTCCGAACAGGAAGTTTTCCAGTTTATCCCACCTGCGGATCAGCAGCTGCAGCACGGACCACAGGTTAAAGCCCATATGCAGGAGGATGGAATAAAAAATATTGTCCTCCTTCAAAGAAACAAAGGCCAGAAGCCATCCCATGATGAATGCGTAGCACATCCACACCGGATTTACGTGGCAGGCGGCAAATATAGCGGATGTAAGGATCACCGCAGCCTTTTCGGAAAATCCGGCCAGCAGGCGGTTTAGCATCAGCCCCCGAAAGATCATCTCCTCACAGATGGGAGCTGTGAGGAACACCGAAAGCATTGCCAGGATCAGATCCGTCCGTTTAAATGCACTCTCCGTCAGCGTTTTATAGCCGTTAAAAAAAGGAAGAAGGGTAAATACGGCGGATAAGAAAATACTGACGGAAACACCCAGGATCACATAATCCACTGCCTTGTTCCAGTCCGGATCCTGCCAGTAAAGGGTCACCGCATCCTGAAAATTCTCCCCGCCCCGTATGATCTTATAGCGGATCAGAAGGAAACAGAGTACGATGCCCACTGCGTAGTAGAAATTGCCGCTGGCATTTACAAAGGCGGCCGCTCCTTCCGTCCAGTGGCGCACCACCATTCCCACATGCATCATAAATGCCGGAAGCACCATATATAAAAGAAGGGGAAGCAGGGAGGAAACAAGGGTCTGGGTGCCGAACCACACCTTCTGCTGGAAGGTAAGTCCCGGAGTATCCAGACGGACGACCGGTTTCTTTTGTATATTCTTCTTCGGAGCAGGCATAAGAAAGCGTTTCAGCCACTTAAGATCCGGTCCCTTAAGTTCTTTTTCCGGGCGGTCTACATAATCCATCACCCGTTCCGAAAATGTTTCACTTCTTTTGGGAATATTTCCGAAAACGTCTGTATCTTCCTGCTGCTTTAAAAGCGGATCCTGTGTCTCATCCGGCAGTCCGTATTCCTGTCTGCGGACCTTGTTCAGTTCTCCAAAAAGCTGTTTTAAGGAGCTTTGTCTCCTTTTTTTCTTATTCTTCTTCAATATTCAAAAACCCCGAAAAGCCGGTGATATCGAATACTTCCATAACAATCGGCTTTACATGCTGTAAGATCATTTCCAGATTCTTTTTCTTTGCTGATTTCTGTGCCTCTAAAAGGACACGAAGACCGGCAGAGCTGACATAGCCGGTATCCTTAAAATCCACATATAAACTGCCGTCCTCTGTTTTTTCAAGAGCATCCAGTAAAAGCTCCCGAAACTGAGGTGCCGTGCTGTTATCAATCCTTTTTAATGCATCAATTGTCATATCATCCATCCTCTCATAATAACCTGTTTCTGTATGATAAAATCCGGTATATCCTTTTTATAACGGTTCCTTATCTGAATCGTAACTCCAGCAGATCTAAATAGGCCGGTGTTCCCTCCTGGGGATCCGCAGGAAGATAAGCCCGCCCTACTGCCTGGACACGATTTCCTTCTTTATATGTGTGGATCAGCTTCGGGAACAGTTCCTTATCCACATAGGCCACCATAGTGCCTGTGCGGTCCTTTAAAAGCACCGTTGCCGTCTCCGTCTTTTCTCCTTCCTTACGCTCCGGGAAGTTAATACGGTCGATCACTGCATCCAGTGACACCAGTTCATTCTGGGATAAAGAGTATTCCAGTCCCTCATCAGGGAAGAAATCCTCTGTATCCACCGGTCTGGGAAAAGCATGGCTGTCATCTGCAGCAAAGGGAGCCAGATGTTTTCTGCAGGCACGCACCAGTTCGGTGATCCCTACCATATGATGCCAGTTTGACATAGTCTCCCCGGTCACTGCAGCTGCTTCCTTCCAGGTAATGGAAAAACAGTAGCGCCAGTCCTTCTTTTCATCATTCTGTATATAAAATTCGATCTGACCGGACTGCTGATCCGCCCGGACCATAACTGCATTCTGCTTGTCATAACGTGTGATATAAACCCGCTCTGATACTGTCCACATAATCCTACCTCTTTTCTGCTATCGGATCCATGCTCCGTCTGCTCCTAACTGATAACCGTCCGGTGATGTAGTATCTGCCAGCATGGATCCGTCTGACTGGCTGAAATAATACCACTTGTCACCGATCTGCTGCCACCCCACTGCCATGGCACCGCTCTGGTTCAGATAAAACCAGGTATTTCCCCGTTTGAACCATCCGGTACGCATCACGCCCTGAGGATCGAAATTATACCATTTTCCGTCGATCAATGCAAATTTATCCTTTGCCTCAGAACCATCTGCGTAATGATAATGCCAGCTTCCGTTGATCAGGTGCCAGCCTTCTCTGTATGGAGAATAGGTAACAACGGATGTCTGTCCGGAGTTTTTATTATTCTCCGAAGCAGCGGATGAACCGGTTGCTGAGCTGCCGGTGGAACTTTCTATTTTCTTTTCTGCGGAATACTGGGACCATGCATTGTATTCATCATCGGCATAGGCCCGTACCCGGAAGCGGTAAGTTCCCGCTTTCTTCATATTAGATGAAAAATCATAGTATGTATTCGTGGTCTTGATCCGGGTCACTTCCGTAGATCCACGATAAAGGGCTACCTGATAGCGTTCTGTCTCATCTTCGTCGGAATCATCCCAGCAGGCTTCTTTTCCGTCCCAATATACATCCACCACGTCTGCGCGGCTCACCATAGGGACTGCCAGAACCGCCACCATACATCCCAGGATCAAAGCTTTTAACTTTCGTATCATGTTTCTCTTCACCTCACCCTTACAACCTGTGTTTTCCCAGGCATCACGCCTGCACATAAACCATACTTCCGATCTATCTTCATTATAATAGCACATGTGGGACAAATGTGGGACAATTTTTGCTGTTTTTTTAATCCTCATCAAACCAGCGGTCATACCACATACCTTCTGCCCAGCTGTACTGGGTCATATATTCCCCCCGGTACTCACTTACCGCAGCCGGATCCTTGTCATCAAATTCGTAGGCATCGCAGCTGAACATCTCTGTATTTACGGAATAATGATTATGATCGTGGATCAGCAGTCCCTCGATCCCGGCTTTTTTCAGAGAACTTTCCAGCTCCCGCACGATCTTTGAAACATAATCCTGTACCGTCCGGGAATACTCCGCATCCTCAAAGAGGACCGCCGCCAGCTCTTTTCTGGTAAGTCCGCCTCCTCTTTTGTGGATCAGATAGGCCAGAAGCTCCTTGGATTTTGCTCTTCCGAAGCGCACCGGCTCTCCGTCTAACAGAAGGTCAAACTGGCCGAAAGTGACAGCACGAAGTCTTTTTTTAGGCTTTTCCCGGGTTTTAGGGAAACGGATCTCCTTTAACTCCCGTTTGATGGCATCTGCAGTCACCGGCTTTAATACATAGCCGCTGGCATGAAGACTGAATGCCTCCATTCCGTAATTGCTGTAGGCCGTCACATAGATCAGATTGATCTGGGGATGGAGCTCCTTTAACATTTTTCCAAGCATGATCCCGTTGATGTCCGTCATTTCTATGTCTAAAAAGGCCACATCACAGGTATGCTCCTTTGCATATTCATAAGCTTTTTTCGGGTCCTGAAAGCCTACGATAGTCTCTCCCTCTACTACAGAGCTTAGTTCTGCCTTTAAAAGCTCCAGACTCATTTTCTCGTCATCTACTAATAAATAGGTCATGCTTTCTTTCCTTCCCGGGGGATCCAGATCCTGCATTCTGTTCCCTTCCCTTTCTCACTGAGGATTTCCAGTGTTCCTGCGCACATCTGCTGTAAGCGATCCCTGACATTGGCGATCCCGATATGGCTGCGTCCGTCATCGGGAAGCTTAGAGGGATCAAAGCCCACGCCGTCATCCAGCACCGATACGCAGTATCCGTCATCAGTGCGCCGGGAGCGGATCGTTACCGTTCCCCCTCTGGAGTGCTTCAGTATTCCGTGCTTTACTGCGTTTTCCACCATAGGCTGAAGAGTCAGCGCAGGCAGAGAAAAATCCTTTTCTTCGATTTCCCATTTAATATGGATGCGGTCCTCGAAACGCACCTTTTCCAGAGTAAGATAATGCTGTACGTGAAGCATCTCCTTTTCAAAGGGGATGGGCTCCTTGGAGGTCATGGCGTCCAGATTTCCCCGAAAATACATAGCCAGCTCATCCACTGCCTTTGCCGCAAACTTGGGATCGGTAAGGCACAGATATTTGATAGTTGACAAAGCATTAAAGAGAAAATGGGGGCCGATCTGGGAGACCGCGATGCGGATGCGCATTTCACTTAAGTCTGACAGATTTTTCTGAAACTCCTTGTACTGGACCGTCCGGGAGGTGATATACATGGCAAACAACGAAAAGGTGATAGCCATATTCATCAGGGAAACTCCGTAGATCCAGGTCTGAAACAGTGTTGCAGCAAAAGGAAACAGCAGATAGCTGATAAAACAAAGATACATATCCTTGCGGATCCGTTTCCGATAGGCCACAAGCAATACTGCGTCCATTGCCATTCCAAAGATTCCGATCCCCTGCAGCATCCACCAGTAAGGGCCTCGAAAATAAATATTTTCAGGTGTAAATCCATAGAACAGAGCCGTATTCTGCCCCAGAGTCAGGACAAAGACAGCAATCAGGGACAGCCCCAGAATAAAACTCTTGTATTTTTTGATTTCCTGAAAATAGCTTTCATCTTCATCTGCATATCCCAGAGCATAGACCGTAAACAGATACAGGAGCAGAAAGTTGGTCACATATACCATATAATTGCTGATGCGCACCATATAAAAACCGGCTGTGGTCACGTTTCCCCGAAACAGCCAGGCAAGAGCATCAAAGACCAGCTGCAGGAAATCGATCAGTAAAAGACTGCCCAGAAGCTTATCCTGTTTTTCCCTCAGTTCGCCGCCCATACACAGCCCTACGAAGGCTGCCAGACAGAAAAATGCCCCCCATATTTCCATTGCCGCATGAACGGCTGCCTTTATTTCCATATATTACTCCCTTTAGTTTCCGGTTATTTCCTGACTTCTTTATTTTCCTATCTTTTTGCGCAGTGTCAGGATATTCTGTCCGTTTTCATAATGATAGGTCACTTCATCCATGCTTTTCTTGACCATATAGATCCCCAGTCCGCCGATCTTGCGCTCTTCCGCCTTAAGGGTAACATCCGGATCCTCAAGCTCTAACGGATTAAAGGGAACTCCCCCGTCACGAAGGATGATCTCGATCACCCGGTCCGGCAGCTCCCGGATCTCCAGATCGGCAGGTCCCGCCGTCTCCGGATAGGCATAGCTTACAATATTAACAAAAAGCTCCTCAACTGCGATGCAGATCTGCTGCTCTTCCTTAAAAGGGCAGTCCAGACTTTCCAGATTTTCCTCCAGAAAGCCTATAACCGGTTCCAGGTTTTTTCCTAATGCTTCAAATCGTTTCTCCGCCATTTTCTTTCTCCTCCTAAATGTCATTATCTGCACTTTTCATTTTTTCCGTTTCTGTTCCGTCATAAACAAAGGACAGCATGGTAATATCATCAAACTGATCCGCCTGTCCCACAAACCGGTCCACACTTGTGTGGATATGCTCTAACAGCTCCTGACATGGCAGATCCTTTGCCTCATTTAAAGCTGCCAGCATCCGGTCCGTGCCGTAAAGAACCAGATTGGCATCGGTTGCCTCCGGTACACCATCTGTATATACAAACAGCCTGTCACCTACCTGCAGCTGGATCTCATATTCGCTGTAGCGGGAGTCCTCCATCCCGGCCAGTACAAAGCCGTGTCTGTCCTTAAACAGTTCAAAATCTCCGCCCTTTCGCATAAGGGCCGGATACTCGTGACCGGCATTGGCACAGCGAAGCTTTCCGGAAGACATTTCCATGATTCCCAGCCATACGGTGACAAACATCTCCGCTTCATTATTTTCACACAGCTGGTTGTTCACCTTTTCCAGAACCTCCTTGGGAGAAAGACCGCTCTGGGCTGCTGATTTGATCAGTGTTTTAGAGATCATCATAAACAAAGCCGCCGGAACACCTTTGCCGGATACATCTGCCATTACCAGTGCCAGATGATCGTCATCCACCAGGAAGAAATCATAGAAGTCACCCCCTACCTCCTTGGCCGGTGTCATAGAGGCGTAAACTTCAAATTCATGGCGCTCCGGGAATGCCGGGAAGACACAGGGAAGCATGGAAGCCTGGATATGACGGGCTACATCTAACTCTGCACCGATCCGTTCCTTTTCCGCCGTAATACGGTTCAGGTCACGGATGTACCCGTTCAGCTCCGCCACCATATATTGGAAGGAATCTGCCAGTTCCTGCAGTTCATCCCCAGTATGTACCTCTACCTTAAAATCCGTCAGCTTTTCCATTTTGCTCTGGATCAGCCCCCTCACTGCCCCGTGAAGTGTATCCAGGGGGGTGATCAGGATCTTTCGGATATAAAAGTAATATAAGACATCGGAAACAGCCAGCACCAGCACCATGATGATCAGTGTTGTGATCTGGAAGAAATGGATCTGCTCATTGATCATGTCCATGGATATGTCCACACTGGCCAAGGCCACCGGTGTATTGCTGCTGTCAAGGATCGCCACATAGGCGGATGCCAGATACCCGTATTCATCATTATTTGTGATCAGGATGTTCTGCTGTGCATCTGCAGCGAAGGCCTTGTGCATCAGCTCTTTTCCGCCGCCGTAATAAGCATCCCGGTACCCCAGCTCCTTCACTCCGGCATCTCCGGCGGATCCTATATCCCAGATGTAGCACATCTCATCCTCCTCCGGGACTACCACATAAAAGTACTTCAGTTCCACCCGGTCCTTCACCGTGCGAAGGTACTTTTTAACACCTTCATAATAATCATCCGTTTTTCCGGTGCTGTAGTATTCCTTCACCCGGTCGCCGTCGATAAACTCCGCCGCAATGGAAGCCTGAGAAAAAGCAAGTCTGGAATAATACCCCTCCATCCACAGACGATACCTCTCCGTAATAGCCGGTGTCAGAACCACCATCAGGATCACCGCCATTACAAAAAGGCCAAGCAGCAGCTTGGCCTGCAAATGACGTTTTTGTTTTGTGTTTGAACTTATATTCATCCTTTTGTCTCCTTTGACCGGACATTCATCCTCAGATGTCCGTCATTCACCTGATAAAGCAGAAGCGTCGGGGAGACCCGGCGCACCTCTCTGTCAAGTGGTGCCGTTCCGGCACACATCCCCGTTACATAAAACCATTCTCCTTCAGCCAGCACCTGAGTCATGCTGTTATATTTTTTAAACACGGCCTGCGCCTTAGCACAGGTCATGGTATGTTCCAATGTTAAAAGAGGATCCAGGGGACGCTTCCAGTATGGCAGCTTCTCCTTCTGAGGCACGGCACGGTGCCAGTACCCCTCCAAATCCTCCATGATCTTTTCTGTCATCTCCCTTGCATAGGCAGCACACTGAAGATATACATCGATGCTGTCTGTCTCCGGCAAAAGCTTTATGGTGCGCCGGTCCAGAATATCTCCCTGATCCAGTCTGGCTGCCAGCTTGTGCAGCGTCACACCGGTATGCTCCAGCCCCCGCTCCATAGCCCCTTCAATGGGATAATAGCTGCGTCCCTGAGGCAGCAGAGAGCTGTGGATATTGATGCCCCGAAAAGCAGGCAGATCCTCCGGTACAGGCACCAGACGGTCATATTCCGCCGAAAAAAGCAGTCCGCAGCCTTCATTTATAAAAAGATTTCGCACCTTTTGCTCTGGGATCGCCTCATAGTGAACGGGGATACCCCTTTCACCGGCCAGTTTTACGATAGAATACTCGGAAAAATAATCCTCATCATTATGATAGGTATACAGCGCCAGCACTTCGTGCTTTTGCAGAAAATATTCAAAACAGGGAAGAAATACATCACTCCCGAAATAAGCGATCTTCATAGTTCCACCAGCCTGTCAAAATATGTATATCACACTTACAGCTTGATAACAAGTGTATTAAAGCCCTGATAGTGTCGATATGTAAATTCTTTTGCACTCTCCTTGATCACCAGTACCCCCATGCTGTCCATATCACACTCTCCGTCTGCACTGGCTTTGGCCGTTTTCATGGCAAAGGGGTCAAATTCTCTTGCATCGTCCCTCAGATGCAGCTCCAGCATTCCGTTCTCATTCATGATCGCAGTGATCTGAATAAAACCGTCTGTCCGTCCTTTAAAGCCATGCTGTAAAACGGCCATACCGATCTCTTCTATCGTCATGGTGGCAAACATCTGCTGCTTTCCGTCAGCACCCCAGTGTTCACAAAAGGCTTCCAGTTCCCGGCTTACATCCACCACATCCACTGCATTGCTGAGGATCGTCCGCTGAAAGATCCTCTCCTCCGAGATTTCCTTCTTCTTAAAACGTCCGCCTGTTCCGGCAAGTAAGAATACAGCCAGTGCTCCGGCCTCAGTTAAAAGAAACAGCAGCCAGAAATAAGTTAAACCCAGATGATAACACAAAAAAGTCAGCGGGATAAGCAAAATTGCCCCCCGCAGTGTTTCTAATAAAAAGGATGGTTTTTCATTTTCGCAGGCCTGATAACAGCTGCAAAGGAGGATATTGATCCCCGCAAACAAAGCTGCTATGCCGTAAAAACGCAGCGCCAGGATAGACAGTGCCTCCGAGGATGTTCCTGCCGTACCAAAAAGCAGACAAAGCCCCCGAGGCCATACCTCCACCAGTGCGATCAGAGCGCCTCCTGCCAGCAGTCCGCAAAAAAAGCCCAGATGCACAACATTTTTCTTTCCCTGCTTATTGTGCTCTCCCTGATAAGTGGACAGGATGGGCTGCATGGCGCGTCCCGTTCCCTCGAAGAGATAAAGCAGCAGATAGGAGGTATTCTGTATTACATCAAATACAGCCACTGCCTGCTCCCCTCCCAGACGCAGCAAAAGGTTGTTGCAGACGAGAAAGAAGATCATCTGGTACAGATACTGCACCGAGGTAGCAAGACCTGACCTCATCGCCCCCACAGCCTTTTTTACCTCTCCACGCTCCGGAAAAGCAAAGTGCAGAGTATGCTCTCTGCCAAAAAAGCCGGGCAGATAAATACAGATGGTGATGATCTGCCCCAGAGCCGTAGAAAGAGCTGCGCCCCGGGTCCCCATATTCAATCCCAGTACCAGCAGGATATTCAGTGCAATATCACAGAGATTTCCGGTAACAGAGCCAACACCGGCACGGCGCTGGCTTCCGTCATTGCGCAGATAGTAGTTGAAAATATTGGAAAGATAAAAAAGAGGCGTAGCAGCCACAAGGATCTGCAGATAAGCTTTTGTGGCGGTATACAGTGCCCCGTCCTCCGGTCTGGTCCCCAACACAGCTAACAAGGGCTGCATGAAGATACTTCCCAATACAGCAGTAGAAAGGCTTAAGATCAGTGCCAGAAGGATCACTCCGTTAAAGCTTTCTGCCGCCTCTTTTGTATTTCCCTGACCCAACAGTCGGGAATATCGTACCGAACCTCCCAGTCCCAGACCGTGTGCCACCATGCAGTTGATCATATAGACCGGAAGGATCAGCCCGATGGCGGCCAAACCCACGGTTCCAAGCCGCTGTCCCACCACCACCGCATCTGCCATATCACTGAAGGCCCAGCCTAAGGACGAAAACATGGCCGGAACCCACAGTCGGCCAAACATCCGCCGGGTAAAACTGTCCATTTTAATTTCCTTTTCCCTTCTGCATCTGTTTTGCTCCTGTTGTCTTTTCTTTTTCGTCCTTAGAAGCAGCAAACGTCTTCTGTTTCTTTCCGGTGCCGCCATTTGAACCCGTAAGCTTATTAAAATTTAATGGCTCCTTCTTCGGCTCCCCTTGCAGATCCTTTTTATCATCTGAAAAGCTGTACTTTTCCGGATCCAGCTGTTTTTCGATTCTTGGACAAATGTTAAGCAATGTGTCCATCAGTTCGGTTGTGATCTCTCTGCGCTTGATTCCTGCTTCCGAGCGTCTTGTGTCAAACAGAAACCTCCTTTTCTGACCCAGATAGGATTGGCACTTCCGGTAAGCCTCTGCTCCTAACCGCCCCATCTCATTTTGCTCTTCATCACTGATTCCCTGTTTGATCAGTGCATCACCGCACTTGCGAAGGGCCTGGATCATCTCCTTAAAAGCTTCGCTGTCGGCGGCACCAAATTTTTTAATGGTAGACTGCATTTCTTCTACCCGCTTATAGTATGCCAGACCCTCTTCGTGTCTTTTCTTCAGAGCATTGGTCTTCCTCGTCAGCTGATCTTCGTCCCATCTTTTTTGGACATCCAGATCCAGTTTTATCTCCCGTTCAATGTCTTTATCCGTTATTTTTTTCTCACTGATCCTGCTCTCATAATCATTCTGTTCCACTACGTTATATAACCATTTTTCCATGTCCTTCAGGCGTTTTTCATGGGCACCGATCTGATCCTGATACTTGACTTCCAGTGTCTTCTTCACCTGATCTTTGGCAGCCTGATAAGACGTTTTCAGCTTTTCCGTCTTTTCCTTCTGGTTTTGGATCGCTTTCTTCTGCTGTTCGACCTTTTCGTTCAGCTGATCTATCTCATCGGTCAGCTCTATTTCCTTCTTTCTCAGCTCATTCATCCGGTTTTCAGCTTCATTTATGATCTTCTCGTACTCGTTCTTCTCTTTTCGACTTGTGGCTGGTTTATTGTATTGCTCCATGCACGCATTATTCTTTTCATGCCAGCCGTTTATTTCTGCCTTAATGCGTACCAGTTCCTCCTGCTGTTTTTTGATCTTTTCCGGATAATTCACCTGATTTAACTGCTTCAGCTTCTCTTCTGCCTCCTGCATCTTCTTCAGATGTTCCTGCTCAAGCTTTTTTTCTTCCTGAGCCAGTTTTTCCTTCTGCTCTTTCTGTAATTGAGCAATGGCATCCAGCTCCGCCTGCCGCAGATCCTTTTTTTCTCCGTGTTCCCATCTGCGCATCAGTATTGCAAGGTAGTCCCGGCTCTTTTCATTGATCTTTTTTTCTATATCTTCACGGCGTTTCTTTTTTTCTTCCTTGTACCTTGATTCACCGTACTTCTCCTCAAGGATATCTTTATTGGCCAGTTCCCAGATTCTTTGCTGGGAGCGGACATTTTTTGCTCTATTCGATGCCCGTTTTTCTAATTGTGCGGCATCCCATTTCTCAATGACGATATCCTGTTTCTGCTGTTTATTTTCCTTTGGCATATTTCATTTCCTCCTTGTCCACGGTGTTTCGATCTTTTTCCCTTTCTTTCATCCTGAGTATAGCACACTATATGGGACAAATGTGGGACAAAAATCCATACTCGGATCACCCTTTTCCCTTCTGCTTTGCCGGTGCCGGTTTCTTTTTGGCTTTTCCTTTATTTGCCATCTTTGCTTCCTGTTCAAAGACCATTCCTAAAAAGCTCATGGCTTCCTTCGGTGTCATGGCTTTCGGGTTGATCCGCATCTCATTTTTCCCTAACACCGTCTGTTCCTTTTGGATGGATTCCTTCGCTGCCTGACCGGAAAGTGCCTGCACATCTCCGTACTTCAGACGAGACAGGATCTTTTTTTGTGCCGATGAGCTCTGCCTTCCCACAAAATTCAGGATCGCCTTTACATCGGCTCTCATATCCTTTCGGATCTGCTCTTTATCCTGCACCAGCTGCTCATAAGAGAGCAGTTCTTTTCCTGCCTCGTTCATGGCACTATTTTCCTTCTTAGAAACCGTATCCTCCACAGCCTGAGACTGGCTGTAATTCCACAGGCGTTTCTGTGCTTCCAGTGCCATAAGACCCAAAGTATAGGTTTCTCCCGAACGGGAGTGTTTTTCCATATTGCGTTTCATGGTGCTTTCCATCAGACCCAACAGCTGATTGGCTGCATGAGGCAGCTCCTCATAGGAACTTTTCCCCACTTTCTCGATTTTTCCGTTTTTTTCATTTTTTTCGTTTTTTCCGTATAAAGCAGAAAGTCCTTCTTTGATCTCTGTTTTATTCTTATCATAAAGCTCCCGGCTCTCCGGCTTTTCCGGGCTCACAAATTCACTCAGCTTTTCTGCCAGCTCCTTGCGCCCACGTCCCATTGGACTGAACCGCAGACCCGTATGGCTGTTCTTATAAGCAGCTGCACGTTCGCCGAGCCATGCCCGGTTGGCTTCCAGTGTCGCATAGAAGGAATCCAGTTTTTCTATGGTTTCATCATCCATTGTACGGACGTGAGCTGTATCCTCAAGGATCCTCTCATATTTCTCGTTCAGATAGTTGACTGCTTCTGCCAGATCGGTAAAGGTAGTGTTCCCGCCCTGGCTCTCCTTGCATTTCCCCTCAAGAAGCTCCTTCATCTTGCGTACCTTCTGGTATTCTTCTTCCAGAGATTCCCGTATCTGCTCTAACGCACTGTGGACATCCTGTTCTGTATACTGTACCTTGCGTTCACCCAGGGATATCTTAAAAGTCTCCATCCTTCGCTTTGCGTCCATCTGCTTCACCATCTGGTTGAAGATATTTTCTTTTCTGTCTCCATTTTCCAGGGTAGCAAGGCCGGTGAGCGTAAGCTTTTCCCACTCCTCATCTCTCACAATGTGGATCGAACCTTCGTTATTCCAAATATAGACTTCCCCGTCTTTCTTTTTTCTGTAATTCAGCTCCTGATTCCGGGGCATTTTTCCCTGCTTTATATAATCCTTTAATGTATCCAGACGTGCATTGGCGGCTTCCTTTTCTCCTTCAGACAGTCCGTAATCCCCCAGGATCTCCTCAAGATCCTCATGGGTCATTTTTTCCACCGCCGCTGCCATCTTAGGGGTAATGATCTTCAGATTATCCGCCTTTGCAAGCCTCATCTCCCCTCCGGTCCTGATATCACCGAAGCTGTTGTCATTGTCAATTCCCTGTACCCCTGAGATCTTCGGCTCTGAAGGGTCAGACAGGTCAAATCGGGTGAAAAAGTTACCTTTGTGCCGGTCTGTATTTGCGCAAAGATAATCCAGGATCTGCAGATCTGCCAGAGAGCTTAGCATCGCTTTACTGTCAAACTGCTCATAATTCACGGCAAAAAACGGAGAATCCTCGTCCATGTATTTACTGTCTACGGCGTCCATGTCGGCCGCTTCCATCATAACTGCATCTATCTTTTTGCCGTTCTGTTCAATCGTCACCCGACGGCTTTCTGCCAACAGCTCTGGAAAGCCCAGACGCCTTGCCACGTCGCTCATGGCACTGTTTCTGTATGCCAGTTTGCTTCCCGGCCGGATACCTGCTCTTTCCAGGACCGCATTTTTATTCAGAACAGAAAGAAATTCAGTGATCATTTCTTCATATATTTTCTTTTTTTGCGGCCCTTCCAATCGGTTCAGCCATGGATGATTGCCCTTTTTTCTATAGGCATCCCACTGGGCGGTATTTCTCGTTCCCACAACCCGCAGAAATTCCACGTCTTCTATAGAATCCCGGATCGCATCTGCGTAATCAGGATATTTTTTTGCAATCTTCTCGGCAGCAGCGTTCAGACTGTCCATATGTTCAGGTACCACATACTCATCTTTGGTCAGAAAGCCTTCATGGACCATTCCAAGCTCATCGGTATACTTCACAGCCAGACGGCTGCTCATGCCCCCATGCTTCTCATCTAGATCTGTATCTACCAGACGCACCGTGGATGGCAGCAGACCGGATAAAGCCTGAGCCAGTGCAGGCAGATGATCTTTCTTATGAGCCATCAGCCCGTTTCTTCCCCTTGCCAGAGCTGTCCTTAAGGCACGGACGTCCTCAAGCTGTGCAAACGGCCCCTTAATAGTTCTCGCATCCTTCAGACAGGTTTCAAACTGCTCCTGCAGATCGTGATATTCTTCCTGTGTCATAGGAAGGTAATTTCCCATCCGATTGCGCTTTTGGTACTGGCTGCTCATCTGCTCAAGAAGCTTTGCAAGGTCATCCCGTAATTTTTCTCCGGCCTTTTTCTCATTGTTCTCCTCAGGCAGAGCCTCCAGATGCTCCTGCAGCTTTTCCTGCAGCTCATGAAACAGCTCCCATACCGTACCCTTTAACTTATCCTGCTCTATAGAATTTTTTCCAATGACATCCTTTGGCATAAGAAACCTCCTTCTGATCGCAATGTTCTCTTGGAATCTTTCTGTTGTATCCTGAGTATATCACACCCCACAGGACAAATGTGGGACAAAAATCTCTCTTTTCAAAAAAGAGACCGACATTGTGTCAGCCTCTTTCTTAAAATGCTATTCACTTCAATAAAACAGTCCGGAGCTCATGGCAGTATTCCAGAAATTCCTCATAGGTGATCCTTCCGTATTCCAGTGCATCCAGCTCATCCAGCTTTAAAGCCTCATCTGCAATGGTCTTGCTGTATTTCAGATAGATCTCGTTTCGCAGCCCTTCCTTGTTGGCCCGCACATGATTTCCGGCCTGAATATTGTGGATGCGGTTGTCCAGTTTTTCCTTGTCAGCAAGGGATGTTTGCATATAATACCCAGAATGCGTAGTTTCTCATGACTGTATTTTAACACAGGATGTAGGACAACTGTGGGACAATGGGCAGGACATCTTCACATCCCTATTTCACATTTTCTTTCACGTTCTGTATTTCCTGTTTACCTGCTAAAACAGGATCATGATGCACTGCTATCTTGTTCTCTGTCTTAAGTCCTGCTTCCTTCATCAGGCCCGCAATACCGCCTTCCACCAGACTGCGCTTAGGATCCTTGGGCGGTTCCTTTACATCTTCTTTCTTGTCAACCTCCTTGTCCGGCTCTTTTACATCTTCCTTCTTGTCAACCTCATTAACCGGCTCTTTTACATCTTCCTTCTGGCCAATCTCATCAACCGCCTTAACTTCTTCTTTCTGGCCTTCTATATTAACAGCCTCTTCTTTATTAACAGCCTCTTCTTTTTGTTCCTCCGCTGCCTTGGCAAGCTTCTCTCTAAATGACCTGGATACATAGTAGGGATAATCACCTTGTATTTCAACATTATTATAGCTGGCATCTGAAATACCATTGCCTCTGTTTCTCAATTGTTCCTTAAATAGTTCATCCTGAATCAGCATTTCTGTCAGGTTCTTCAGCTTTCCTCCATTTACAAGTTCATGGATGGTGCAGTCTGCATTGGGGTCCTTTGAAAGCGCCTCCTGTTCATCAATCAGCATCTTTTCGACCACTCTTCCTGCTGCCAGCTGCTTTGCCTGAGCCTCTTTCTTCTCATCTGACGGCTCTTTTTCTGCAAGCAGAGCCGGACGTTTGGCTTTTACGTCTTCAATATACCGGCTGACCTGCTCCGCTGCCGAAACATGGTCCTTTGAAAGCTCCCGGCAGTCTTTTTTCAAATCTGTAATCTTTGAGAAAAGCTCTTTGCGTTTTTCTTTTTTCTCCAGTTCTTCCCTTTGCGCCTCTTGTCTTCTCTGCTCGGCTATTGCTTCCTGCTCCTGTGCCCGCGCACGTTTTTCCTGTTCTATGATGGCATTTTCTTCTTTCTCTCTTAAATAGCCCAGAGCACCTCCCTGATATCCGTTTTTCAGTGCCTCTATATACTCCGGGTCCTTCCTCAGTTCTGTATCCTTTTTCGCCTCAAGAGCCTGAGTGGCTATGTGTTCTTTTACATACTGGAGTTCCTCCAGCTTCTTTCTTGCAAATTCATTCATCTTTTTTGCAAGCTTCACACGCTTTCTCTCAAAGCCGTATCGGAAATGTTCTCCCTTACGCTGTCTTATTTTGTAATCAAGATAATCCTGTGATCTGTCCCGAAGAAGTTTCAGCTGAGCACGCAGCAAAACGATGCTTTCCTGAGTCGGGAATCTGTCCAGCTTCTTATCCTGCAGATTTTCCAGTGCACCACGCATTCTTTCGAACTGATTGGAAGTACGGTGTTCACGGCTCCAGTCTTTACAGGTATCCATAAATCCCTTTACAGAATCCTCAAACCCGTCATTGACCAGATTTTCCGGTTCTGTTGCATATAGATTAAGCGGTCCTATATTGTTTAATCTCGTTGAACGTAAGACTGCTGTCTGAACTACCTTCTGGTTTTTGGCATCCAGCGTTTCACGACGGACTACACGCATAACCGGATCCTTATCCGGAAACATGATGATCCGATCCTTTCGTTTATCCAGCCCAAAGCGGGTGATCTTCTCCTGGATCTGACCGGTAAGATTCGCCTGCTGACCCATACAATCCTGTGAAAACGCGTATCTCATACTCTCATCATGAGTTCCCTTCCGATTTGACGGCATCTCCAGATTCAGCGGTTCTTCTCTGTCGATCAGCTTAAAAGGATCGATCATGGAAAAATAAAAGTTTGACGCAATTTCTGCCTGTTTGATACTGTTGCCAACCTTATTTCCTTCTTCCTGTCTGTCCCGTTGAAACTGTTTCACCCCCTTCGGATCCTTAAGTCCTCCGAATTGGTTGATGTCGTCTGTGAATTTCTCAAGGTCCCATATAAAATTCAGATCCTGATCATCTGCAATCTTGTGGCACTGTTCCACTGTCGGATATCCCTGCTTTCCCGCTCTTCCGCTTAAGATATACGAAGCATAGGCAGGAACAATTCCACGCTTTTCTGCTGTAGCATTCAGTGTTTCCATTCCCATTTCCCAGAGACGTTCGCCAACCCGTTCACTTTCTTCTCTCGCCTTTTTCTCAGCCTCTTCTGCAGAAAGTGCTCCATCGGGCAAACCGGTATAATGTTTTTTCCGCACCTGGATAAACTGATCCTTTGTGATCTTCTTTGTTCCCAATGCCAGTAATGCCAGGAATTCCTGATTGTGCTCCCGGCTTTTGTCGGAGCCGTCTTCCCGGATCAGGTAGTTGCGCCACCGGGCAGTCGGCTTCACCTTACGCCCCTGCGCATCCCTCAGATCCAGAGCATCCAGAGCTGCATCAGCTGCAATATCCTTTTTTATAGTCTTTAAACAGGACTTTAAAAATGCATTCCGATCCTGCTTATATTGATCATATTTATCATTGCTTACGAAGATCTTCCGGCTTTTGTCATCATAGGCAAGATTTTTCGGCTGTTCTGTCCTTTTTAATTCCCTCTGCTCATCACAGAACTTTTTAAATGTTTTTTTCAGCTGACTCTTTTTCGGCTCTGCACGGTCCAGATCCTTCTTTACTTCTTCCAGCACCTTCTCCAGATCCTGATCGGTAATAGCGGCCATTCCCCCCTCAGCAATCTTTTCATTATAAAGTTTCTGAAGTTTTTGTTTCAAAAGTTTTTCATAATAACTTCTCGTATTTCCCATCTTTTTACCCCTTTCCGGATGAATTCTCTCTTTAAGATTCTTTTTCCAATGGATCTCTTTCTCGTATCTTTATCCTATCATGCCCTGTAGGACAAATGTAGGACATTTTTCCTTTAGTTTTCTATACGGCTGTAAATATTTGCAAGGATCGCTCCGGAAATATTATGCCATACGGAAAAAATAGCTCCGGGAACGGTGGCCATAGCCAGTGTGGGAAAGGCAGTCCCTGCAAGGGAAGTGGCAAGACCGGAGTTTTGCATTCCCACCTCAATAGAGACAGCTTTTGTTTTTGAAGTCCCCATATGCAGCAGCTTTCCCACCCCGAAACCGCAGGCATAGCCTAAAAGATTGTGCAGGATCACAACAGCGAAGACAACCAGCCCGGTGGAAAGGATCTTCTCTGCATTGTGGGACACCACAGCGGCCACGATCAGGCAGATGGCGATGACAGAAACCGCCGGAAGAAGCTTCGTCAGCTTTTGCGTAACCGCTCCAAACAGCTTATTAATAAGAAAGCCCAGACCGATAGGTATGATGACCACCTTGACAATGGAAAGGAACATACTCAGGGCGTCTACTGTCACCGTTGTCCGCAAAAGCAGATAGGTGATAGCCGGAGTCAGGATGGGTGCAAGAAGTGTATTTACACTGGTCATGCCTACAGAAAGGGCAACGTCCCCTTTTGAAAGATAGGTGATCACATTGCTGGAGGTGCCGCCGGGACAGGTTCCCACCAGCACAACACCGGCTAAAAGGGCGGCATCCAGATTAAAAATCTTCCCCAGAGTGAAAGCCAGCACCGGCATGATGGTAAACTGGGCAATACAGCCGGTGACGATATCCTTTGGTCTGGTAAAGACCAGCTTAAAGTCCTCCAGCTTCAAAGTCAGCCCCATACCGAACATGACTATCATCAGCAGGTAATTTACCCATGAGGTTCTGATCCACAGACAGGTCCCCGGCATAAACAGTGCCAGTGCCGCAACCGCAAGCACGATGACCGCCATATATTTTCCTAAAGAATCACTGATTTTTTCTAATACTCTCATCCTGTTTTCTCCCCGTCAATAAGCATTTTTAACTTTCATTTCTGTTTTCCACAAACGGCAGGTCAGTTATTTCCCGAACCGGAGGAGTTTTGAATCGGCATATAGCGGTAAAGGGCTCTTGCCGTTCCCTGAATAGGCATAGACTGTAAAATAACGCGTCCCGGCCCGGTGATCACCGTATTGAAGAAGCCTTCTCCCCCGAACAGCACATTTTTCATGCCGCCTACACTCTGGATATCCATACTGCAGCTGGCATCCATAGCCAGCAGATTTCCGGTACTGACGATCTTGCGTTCACGGGCTGCCAGTGTATATTCCTCTGCAGAACCGTCGATCTCCAGAAAACAGATGCCGCTTCCGCTGAAACGCTCTAAAATAAAGCCTTCTCCGCCAAAAAAGCCGCTTCCCAGCCGTTTCTGGAAATAAATGCTCATATCTACTCCCGCTTCACTGGCCAGATAAGCACTTTTCTGGACGATCAGATCTCGCCCCGGCTGTATCTCCATAGCCCGGATCATTCCCGGAAAACAGGAGGCAAAGGCGATCTCTCCCTCTCTTTGTGCTGTATAACGGTTGCGAAACAAAGGCTCTCCGCTGAGCATCCGCCCGAAAAGCTTTCCGATGCCTCCGCTTTGAGTATCCATCTTAAAACAGTCATCCATCCATGCCATGGCACCGGCTTCACAGTAAACAGACTCTCCCGCTGCCAGACGGCATTTTACATAGGGAAGATTTCCCCCCGCAATTTCATATTTCATAAAAATCCCATTCTCCTTTCCCGGGTCCAAAGGCGTTCCTCACACTCTATCGCCTGATTCTATCGCCTTCTTCTGTCATACCCGCTGGTCTCATAGTATTCCTTTTTCTGTTCATACATCCTCTTATCCGCTTTTTCCACAAGCTCTTCTACCGTAGGACATTCCTCCTCTTTCGCAAGGGCATATCCCACAGAAAGACTTAACTGACCGGAAAGCGCCCCGCTCCACCGGGAAGCCTTATCCTTAAGCAAGGTTGCTGCACAGGCCGCTTCTTCCCCGGTCATAGCCGCAAATACAACAAACTCATCGCCGCCGATGCGGAATGTCTTTCCGCTTTTTCCCAATGTGGTATGAATGCACTCTGCAGCAGCACAGATCAGTTCATCCCCTGCTTCATGGCCTTTCTGATCATTGACTGTTTTCAGACCGTTAATATCAATAAGAAAAACGACCAGATCCTCCGGCATGGAGCTATCATATGCCTTGCTTGCCTCAATATAGGCATAGCGGCTGAACATACCTGTTAATATATCCGTTTCTATCATTGTCTGCTGTCGGGAGATCTTATCATCCAGCTGGATCTGGGAAAACTCGCAGTGGTGGATAAACAGGAATACGGCGCCAAAGGTCATGGTCAGATAAGCCACCCGGCAGTCCCCTCTGAGCACATCCTGCATGGAAACACCGACGATGACAAGGGCCATGATCGCATACAGAGATTTCCGGTTCTGATTGCGGAATTTCTTGCCGTAAGACAGTGTCTTTGCCGCAAGAAATCCTATGATCACCAGATAAAAGGCTATGTACGCCGGATAGAGTACACCGTGTGTATACCTGTGGTTCTCATCAATGTTGATCATCAGGCCGTAAACAGCCGCCAGGATCTGGACGATCCCGTTTCCTGCAAAGATCTTCCGGTAAAGCTTTTTCATTTTATCGGTGCCTTCCATCAGGACCATCAGCGTGCCTCCGGTCATAGGTGTAAAGGTATAATCAACTGCCTTTACAGCAAAAAGGACCCATTTGGGAATGTCCGTATTTCCATTCAGATAGACCCCCACGCACTCTGCCACGGCGGCGATCCCGATATAGAAATTGGTCAGGATAAACAGCCTTTTTTCCTCCGGAAGGATCCGGTCATTTTCATAAACCAGAATAGAAAATACAAAAAGCGCTGACAGTGTTATTAGGATCACATAGGTATAATACTTTATCATGGCCGTTTATCTCTCCCCTTTCTTTCGATCTGATGAATTTCATGGTATACTGCAAAAAGAGCCGCCTGCATCTTTTACAGGTGGCTCTTTGGGGGTAATAAACTTATGGGTCTGCCCCTATAAACGATAGGTCGATTGTACCACACTTTACATAGCAAAACAATACTCACGTTGATCCGGCTATCCGTTCAGAATATTACTTACCGCCCTTTTGATGACCCATGACCTTATTGTTTTCCATTTCTTTATTCACAGGCTTCACATAGTTTTTTGACTGAGAAGATCCGCTCAGTTTTGCAAATGGAACAAGCTCTTTTTTAACCGGCTGTTTCTCCTCTTCCAGTTCGATCTTTTCATCCTGCTGCTTCTCCGGATTATATTTCTGCAGCTGCTTATCGCAGAAATCACTTAAACCGAAAATGATCTCTTTTCTCTTATTTCCTACCGGATCCTTTCTCAACCCCGGATTCTTGATCTGATATGCATAGCAGCTATCCGACAGTTTCTGATATGCATCCTGGATCGCTTGCCGGTTCGCCGGTACATCTCCCTGAACTAAAATCTTTCTCAGATTCTGCAGATTCTTTTTTACATCCCTGTATTTTCCGGAATTGATCCAATAGCTGTGATCTGCATCCTTCAGATTCTGTGAAAATTCATCGATGGTCCGGAACAGTTCCTGATTTTCTTCATAATGCTTTTTGTAAACAGCATCACTGTGAAGAACATTGCTTTCAAAATCCAGATACACTTCATTTATAGATTTTTTCAGAGCATCATCCTGAACAAAGTTGAAGTCCAACTGCTTAAAATACCGAAACTCTGCCTGATACTGCATAAAAGAATCTTCACTAAAGTTCGCAACCTTGTTTTTTTCCGCTTTCTTCTCCAACTTCTTGAAGAACTCGGAATTTACATCTGCTTCCGGATGGCGACGTACCAATTCTTCCTGATAAGCTTTATCGTTGTTCTTCAGCCGCGCCTTGTATTCCTTGTCACTTTCATAATCAACATCTTCCCACCCGTCAAATTCACCATGAAGATCTGTGGTTTTCACTTGCTTTTCTTTCTGCTGCTGACGCTTCAGGTATTCACTCCGATTTTCCCGTTCAACATCCACCCAGCCTTCAAACTCTCCGCTAAGATCAGTTCCTACCGCATCTAATTTATCTCTGTTGCTGACCATTCCCTCTGCATAGGAGAATCTTTCATCTGCTTTTTCCAGTTCTTCCAGTTCTTTCGGAGATCTATGGCTGCGCATGGCCTTCTTTTGTTCATACATAAGCGCCATGTACCCTTTTTTCCCTTCCAGCGATCTTCCAAACTGATCCGTTTCCTTTTTGCCGAACAGTTTACGATGATATTCATACATTTGTCTATCCAGTGAAAAGACAATACGATTGTATATCATTTCATATATGCCTTTGGGTGTGTTTGTACTAAAATTATCCTTATACCAGCCCGATGTATGTCCCGGATTTTCCTCATAAAATTTATTAAACGGAAGCATGATTTCATCGTCTATAAACCGACTCAATTCACCCATTCTTTTACGGCATAGGTCAGGCTGAAACTTACCGTCTTTTTTAGGAATAAAATAGTCTAAAGCAATGTCTGTCAAACCATCGTACTCCGGAACTTTTTCTACCATGGTGGCAAAAAAAACACACTGAAACAACATACGGATCCGCTCATTTCCCTTTGCCTGCATGATCTTCTTTTCATAGTATTCTTTTATCTTATCATAATTTGATTCTGGTCCTGGCATATCTATACTCCTCCTCCGCTTTACGTAACCTTCTTTGTTTCTATATAAAGTATACCATACTAAACAGGACAAATGTGGGACAAATTCCAAACTAAATTTTCCTGAAAGCAGCAAAAAAGCCGGGGAATTACATCCCATCGGCTTTTCTGCTGTTTTTTCGTATTTTTTATTCTTATCCGGCTGTCTGTCTCTGCTCGGTCTTCACATTTTTCGCCACGTCTGAAGACACCTCACCTTAAAACGCCTGAGCATACAGCTTCAGGATGTCATTTTTAGTGGTGGTACGTGGATTGACCTGAATGTTGCCGCTCTTCATGGCATCATCTGCCATTTTATCAAAAAGGCGGCTGTCAACTCCGGTCTCACTGAGGGAAGCCGGAATGCCCAGCTCATCGTTTAATACACGGATCTCTGCTGCCAGCATATCCGGTGTAAAAGCATCATCGGATACCGGTTTGGAACAGATACAGTCATAAATATATTTATATTTGTCCTTTGCATCCGGCATGTTGTATTCAACCACCGTAGGAAGAAGGATCGCATTGGCCACACCGTGAGGAACGTCAAAATAAGCACTGACCGGATGACTCATGGCATGTACATCTCCCAGTCTTGCGTGGGAAAAGGCAATACCGGCAAATAAAGAACCTGTAAGCATAGCCTCACAGGCAGCCGGATTGGTCCGGTCTGCCACATAGTCACGGATACTGCCGCCGATAAGCCGTAATGCCTCCTTGGCAAACAGATCAGAAAACGGGGATGCAGCCTTTGAGATAAATGCTTCCAGCGCATGTACCATGGCATCGATACCGCAGGCAGCGGCTGTTCCCTTAGGCACCGTAGCGATCAGCTGCGGATCCAGAATGGCATAGGCCGGAAGGATATCGTTGCTTACTACCGTCAGCTTATAATTGCGGCTGTGGTCTGTGATCACAGAAAAGGCCGTAACCTCTGAACCAGTTCCTGCTGTAGTAGGGATGGCGATCATGGGAACTACCGGACCGGGAACCTTTCCTCCCCCCTCGTAGTCCACGATATTTCCCCCATAGGTGGCAATGACGGCAACAGCCTTTGCCACATCCAGAGGAGATCCGCCGCCGAAGGCTACGATAAAGTCCGCTTTGCTCTCCTGAAAGCCCTTTGCAGCCTTTGCCACGGTGTCGGTACTGGGATTTCCCTCTGTTTCTGTAAAGCTTTCGCTTTCCATTCCTGCATTTTTCAGTGCTTCCTGACACTTAGCCACCATGCCGATCTTATTTAAATGGGGGCCGGAAATAATATATGCCTTGGTTTTTCCAAGCTTTTTAGCAAGCTCAGGAAGCTTTGCAAGGCTTCCTGCACCTACTGTGATATTCTGTGGGATGGTGAAAGAATAGCTGTTCATAATAACCATATCCTTCTTTCCTTATTTTGTAAGAGCTTCTACGGATTCTTTGATGATCTCAAAGGCTTCATCGCAATCCTTTTCTGTGATGATCAACGGCGGTACCATACGGATGGTATGTGCTCCGATGGCGGTGATCAGCAGATGTCTGTGGATACACTCATGCTTTACCTCCACAGCAACTACAGAATCATCAAATTCAACGCCTACTAACAGTCCCTGACCTCTTACTTCTTTTACATGAGGAAGCTTTGCAAGCTTTTCCTTGAAATATTCGCCCATTTTTGCTGCATTTCCTGCCAGATCGCGGTCTAACAGCTCATTTACCTCAGCCAGAGCTGCTGCACAGGAAACCGGATGTCCGCCGAAGGTGGTTCCGTGAGAGCCCGGGGTAAATGCCTTTGCCACTTCCTCGGTAGCACAGATCGCACCGATCGGCATACCGCCGCCCAGAGCCTTTGCCATGGATACAATATCCGGCTTGATGCCATAGTTCATATAGCTCATAACCTTACCGGATCTGCACCAGCCGGTCTGTACCTCATCGATAAGAAGGAGCATACCGTTTTCATCACAGAACTTGCGCAGTCCTGTCATAAATTCCTGGGTAGCAGGATGTACGCCGCCTTCGCCCTGTACCGGCTCGATCATAATAGCGATGGTATTTTCATTGCAGGCATCCTTAAAAGCCTCCAGATCATTATAAGGCGCATAGGAGAAGCCATAGGTCATCGGTCCGAATCCCACCTGGCAGCCATTTCCCGGCTGACCGGTTGCAGACATGGCACCAAAGGTACGGCCGTGGAAGCCCATTTTTGCAGTTACGATATGGTATTTATTAGGACCGTATTTTTCAATTCCGTATTTACGTGCCATCTTGATCATAGCCTCGTTGGCCTCTGTACCGGAGTTCTGGAAAAATACCTTATCCATGCCGATGGTAGTACAGATCTTCTCTGCCAACAACGCCTGAGGAATGGTATAAGGATAGTTAAAGGTATGCATAACATCCTGTACCTGATCGATCACGGCTGCAACCACCTTGTCATTACAGCTTCCGGCAGAGTTTACGGCGATACCTGCATAAAAGTCCAGGTATTTCTCTCCCTTCTCATCATACATATACTGATCCTTTGCCTTTTCGCAGACAAAATCCATTCTCTCATAGGTCTCGATCATGTATTTGCTTACTTTGTCCTTAATATCCTGTGCGGTTAATCCTGTATCTGCTAACTTCATAATATTTATCCTCCTTGGCGGTATCCTCTGCCGCTTTTTTATTCCGGTTTTATTCCCGTATTTTTACTCCAGTATTCCCTCTGAATGGATCATATCCGGTGTGATGATCCCCTTGATGACCATATACTGCTCGATAGTCTTTACGCAGTTATCCACGCCTACCCGCTCACTGTTTAAGGTCATGTCATAATTCACCGGATTGGTCCAGTAATTTCCATGAGTATAATATTTGTAATAATCCGCTCTGTACCGGTCGGTCTTCTCAATGGTGGCATTGGCAACCTCGGCGGTAACACCCATATTTTTAATGGTCCGGGCAACGCAGAATGCACGGGGAGCTTCTATATAAATGCTGACTACATTGGGATAGTCCTTTAATACATAGTCGGCACATTTTCCTACGATCACGCAGGACTCCTTTTCCGCCAGATCCCGGATGATCTGACTCTGGTACTCAAACAGCTTATCATCAGAAACGAACGCCTCGTTTCTTGAGATATAGCCTCTTGCACGGGGAAGTCCCCGCAGGAAATTGGAAAAACCTCCTGTCTCCCGCATCTTTTCATTCACCTGCTGGAATACATCCTCATCCAGTCCGCTTAACTGGCTTGCAAGAGTCAGGATACGGTTTTCATAACAATGTATACCCAGATCCTTTGCCAGCTTGGAAGCGATCACCTTACCGCCGGTTCCGAAGCCTCTGGCAAATGTGACTACAAAGTTTTCCATGTTACCTCCATTCCGGCTGCTGTATGAATAGCAGCCTTCTTTCTTTTTGCAGTGTGCCTGAGCACATCTGCTTATGATCCATTTCCTGAAAACATGATCCGCCTTATCCGGCCAGATAACGTTTCAGGAATTCTCTGGTTCTCGGGTTTTTCGGATTGGTAAACAGTTCAGAGGGCGGTGCATCCTCGGCTACAAAACCGGAATCCATAAAGATCGTCCGGGTGGATACATCCCTTGCAAATGCCATTTCGTGGGTGACGATGATCATGGTAAGCCCCGTCTTTGCAAGGCATTTCATAACATTTAATACTTCACCTACCATCTCCGGATCCAGAGCGGAGGTAGGTTCGTCAAATAAAAGCACCTCCGGGTTCATACAGAGAGATCTGGCAATGGCAACACGCTGCTTCTGTCCGCCGGACAGCTGAGCCGGTTTTGCGTTAATATAAGGTGCCATTCCTACATCCTTTAAGTGCTCAATGGCTCTTTTAAATGCCTCTTCCTTGGGTAAATGCAATACCTTTCTGGTACACAGCATACAGTTTTCCAGAACGGTCATATTGTTAAACAGGTTAAAGGACTGGAATACCATACCTACACGGGAGCGGTATTCATTAATATCCTTCTGTACATCCCGCACCTCTTTATCATGGTAAAGGATCTTTCCTGCCGTCTGCTTTTCCAGCTTATTGATACAGCGCAGCAGTGTGGACTTTCCGGAGCCGGAGGAGCCTACGATACAGATGATCTCTCCTGCATTTACGTCTATATCGATCTTCTTTAACACTTCGTGATCGCCGAAGGATTTGCTCAGGTCACGAATGGAAATTACAGTATCACTCATAACGTTTTCCTCCTTATGGGTTATCCATGTATTCTACTGCAAGTACATAGTCTGATTTGCCCTTCATTCTCTTCTCGATCAGCTTAAACACCTTATCGAACACAAAGCAGAGTACAAAGTAGATCGCAGCGATCACAAGGTAAGATTCAAAATACTTGTAATAATTTCCGCCTACGGTCTTTGCTGCCATAAACAACTCCTGCACGGCAATGACATTCAGGACGGAAGTCATTTTCAGGTTGCTTAAAAAGGTATTTGCCATCTCAGGGATGATATTTTTAAATGCCTGAGGAAGCACGATATACATCATAGTTTTAAAAGGAGACATGCCCATGGCCCATGCGCCTTCCCGCTGTCCCAGATCAATGGAGCTGATACCGGCGCGGACGGTCTCGCCCATGTATGCGCCGGTGTTCAGTACCGTTACGATGATACCTGCAAATACCGGTGTCAGATCGGAAAAGCCCATCTGACGGATACCGAAATATACGATCATGGCCTGAACGATCATAGGTGTATCACGGAATACCTCTACATAGACCGTGAAAATGATCTTCACCAGACGCAGCAGAAGCTTCTTTAACAGGTGGTCGCCCTCATGGATCTTAATATCATCGATGATGCCTACAATGTATCCTAATACAAATCCAAACAAGGTTCCGATCACTGCAATATACAGTGTAAGCCAGGTGCCCTTAATGAACATGCTTGAATACTTCTGTGCCAGAAATACCATCCATTCCAGTGAATTACCCGGATTTTCAAATATCATAATGTCACCTCACTTCTAACTGTTTTTATTAGTTTGCTGCCGGCTGCTGTGTCAGTACCTGAGACATCAGCTTGTCCATTTCAGCCTTGTCATTCCAGCCGATGGCATCCATTGCCCCCTGGATCTTATCTCTTAATTCTGTGTCATTCTTTCTGGTTGCGATACAAACATTTACCATCTCATCATCTCCGGTAAAGGTATCATCCTCTGCTAACTGGATAATGGTCAGGTCATCATTGGTAAGAGCTGCGGACTGTGCAGTAGGCAGATCCACAATGCACACATCTGCGCTTCCGTTGGAGATGGCCATAAAGCACTCGGAGGTTGTTTCAAAGTTTCCGGACTGAGTAGCTCCTTCCACCTGATCCAGCAGCGGGATCCATCCGGTTCCAAGCTGTGTGGTTACCTTGCATCCGGTTCCGGCCAGATCAGAAAGTCCTTTTACATTTTCATAAGCGCCGCCCTTCTTAACCACAATGCAGTTGTCTCTGTAGTAGTAAGGCTCGGTGAATGCGTAAGAAGCTTCACGTTCAGCGGTTTTTCCCATACCTGCGATAATGGCATCATAGTCGCCTGCATCCAGAGAGATACCGATGGAAGACCACTCTACCTTGTGAACCTCCAGCTCCATTCCCAGCTGGTCAGCCAGCTTCTGTGCTACTGCCACATCGTAGCCATATGCATAATAATCGGAGTCATAGATCTTAACAGCCTTGCTGCCGTCCGGTGTGGTATCTGTATCCTGAGTCCAGTTAAAAGGTGCATAAGCACACTCCATACCAACCTTTAATACCTTTGCATCATCAGAAGCGGCTGCGGTTGCTGCAGCTGTACCGGCGGTGGTTGTTTCAGAGCTGCTGCTCTTAGATGAGCCGCAGGCGGTCAGTGCCAGAATTGCCATCATTCCTGTCATTGTCAATACTGCTGTTCTCTTCATTTTCATAATCATATCCTCCTTGGGTTTTCTCCTCTTTTCCCTCTTCGGGAGTACAAAAAAAGCACCAGAGATCTTCATCCCCAGCGCCGTTGCTGAATAACAGAAAAGGCGCCGGAGATGATTTTCTCCAGCGCCATTGCTGATAGTGAAACTATAATCGTTTGGAACTGTTTTTTCAATGTTAATCTTGCACAATTTGATTGTTTATTTTAAACAATTCCTAGGAAAACATAAGCCGTTTTACAAGAATACAGTTCACCAGATCCAGGTAAGCCATGGAGTCATCCAGGCTGATCCCCAGGAGCTCTTCGATCTTTTTTAAGCGGTATTGAAGGGAATTCCGGTGCACATACATCATCTGGGCAGTCTTTCCCACGTTGAAGCCGTTCATGTAATAATTGACCAGCGTATCAATGAGAAAAGAACCGTTTTCATTGTCATACATTTCCAGCCGTTTCAGCTTTTCATTGCAGTAATTCATGATCTCCTGCTGGTTTCCGCTGTTGAACAGATACTTATAGATCCCCATGGAGCTGGCACTGATCACCTTCTTCCCCGTGGGATTGGGAAGAAGATCCTTTTTGGGGATCAGATTCTTGGCCTCCTGATAGCTTTTGCCAAAATCCGCCGGATCGGTATAGGCGGCACCCAGGATACAAGTGCTGCATATAGAACCGGCAAAGGGAGCACGCTGATCCAGTTCCCTTAAGATCTCTTCGATCTGCTGCTCCGTTTCCTTTGTGTCGGTCTCTTCAAAAAGCAGGACAAATTTGTTCAGAAAACGCATGTACATAGGCCGTTTTTTCATATGAATGACCGCACGGTTCAGGCAGTCCACATAGTAGCAATAGGTATGCTCATCCTGCTCCAGATTCACCCCGTATTTCCGGTCGATCACGATCACTCCCACACGGTAGGGATGATCAAAGGCAAGTCCGAACTGGGCGGAGATCTTCTCAATGTACTTTTTGTTGACCTCATAGCCGAACAGCAGGTTATACAGATAATCTCCCGTCCGTTTATTGTCTACATTGGTCTCCAGGATCAGCTCCCCGATACTCTGGGCAATATCCACAAAGGTGGCTCCTTCCCAGCGTATGTGAAAAAGAGGCAGAGAAAGCTCCTCTGCCTTTCGGATCATTTTTTCCGGTATTTCCTCTTTGTCATCCACTACGGAGACCGCCAGCCCGGATATTCCCAGCCCGTTTAACTCCACCATGGTCTCATATACCTCATCCATGTTAAAGCGAAGATAATCCACCACAATAAGGGCAAAATTCCCCGGATTCATATGATCCCGGTAGGGCCTGGTCTGTACCAGATAGGTCCAGGATACCACCCGCTCCAGACCTGCTTCTCCTGTGAGCAGCTCCACGCCGTCCAGACATAAGTTATAAATATCTCTGCATGTGATCATTTATGTTTTAAACCCTTCTTAGCTGCATTCTTCTGTATTTCTGTATTTTTCGGTTCCGGAGCATAGATCCGTTCCTCTTTTCCGGTTCTTTTTACCGACAATGAAATCTTTTCTTTTTCTTTTTTCCCGGGATCTGCCTTTTTCTCCCTTCCGTGAGCCTCAAACCAGTTTTTCATCACTTCGTCGATGCGCTCATGGCGTGTTTTCTGACCGCTTGTATGCTCCAGCACCTCATTTATGATACTTCTGCCCGCCTCCAGATTGGGAACCTTGATCAGACGGTTGTTCTCATCTGCAATATAAATGCCCTCCGGCAGCTCATGCAGGCCGGAGCTGCGATACATTTCTCCCGTTGACAGATCCAGATATCCTTTCCTGTGCGCCCCGGTGTCACCATGCTCCTTCTGGGATGCATCCACTGCTCCCAGATTCACCCCGTGGTTTGCGGCAGTGAGGATGATCCGCTTCGCTCCGTCTACACTTTGGGGAGAAAAGAAATAAGGATGGTTGGTATGGAGAGAATACACCAGTGTTGCCTCTCCTGCGTCGCCCAGAGCTGCCATCCTGCGTTCTGCCATCTCCTGACGAAGTTCGGGACGGTTCTCCTCCTTCAGGTTGATCTTTTCCTTGATCCCATGGTCGGAGCCGAAACCGGCTACCGGGTCTAACTGGAGGAGCTTAAACCGTACCTTATCCTCGTAGCGGGGATAATGGGTTTTCAGCCAGTATTTTAACATCATGGCTCCCTGTGCCGCAGCTACACCGCCCCGGCTGTGTCCCTTGATCATAATAGTAACGGCATCTGCATCATCGGCTTTTTTTACAGGATTTTCTCCCTTATCCCATTCCTTGAAGATGGTTTCCAGATACTGTTTTCCTGCGGTCAGCATATATTCGCTTACATTCTGGATGTTGTATTCTCCCTTATTTCTGGCGCCCTTCCAGAATCCCAGGATCGAGCTTTGAGAGCCGGGTATACTGTAACGCAGGCGATAGGTCTTTGTATGATCCGCTCCTTCCTTTGTCTTATCCTTTACATAAATGTATTTCTTATCCTTTAATCCCTTTAATCCGGATCTCACGCCGAATTTCTGACGGATCAGGGCTTCGGATCTGGCATTTGATGCAGGTCTTGATGCAGCTTTAGTTTCGGTTTTAGATGCAGTTTTGGCTCCGGTATCTGCCCCGGCTTTCGCTTCTTTTTTTACCCCGGTATGTTTTTCGCTTCCGGCCCTGTGAGACGTTTCAAACTGCTCCAGCTCATCTATCACCTCATTCTGGGTCCGGATATCCCCTTCACTTGCAATTCCAAGCATAGACCGTAAAAATCCCGGCAGTTTATTCCACCAGTGGACTTCCCATTTCGTTCCTTTATCAATATCCTCAAAGGGAATGAAAACACCGTCCCGGTAATAATGATCTTCTCCGTCCAGACCTGCATGGCGGGACTGAAACTGCTTGTATCCGGATCCCGCCAGATCAAATTCCAGTACATGTCCCCCCTGCTCCTGAAGCTTTGTACCGTGGGATGCATGAAGATCGACCTCTGTGATCTGATCTTCCTGCATCTGCTCATACTTTGCGTAGGGGTTCTCCATTTTCCCCTGCTCAACGGCATGCTCCACTGCCTGCATTACGCTGCCGATCTTATACTCCTGCTGGTGCCGGCTGAGAGCTTTCTCCTTGATCTTGCTCCAGTCACACTTGTATTTCAGTTTTGGCATATTGCGCCTCCCGCCTGTTTCCGGTGCCGGCCTTTCTCTGTTACTTTCCCATTACCGGAGCCTCCGGGCCTTTCTTATTATCCGTATTCTTTATATTTTCGTTCTTTCTGTTCTGCTTCGCAGCCTCTTCTTTTGCCTTTTTGATCTCGCTCATCTTGGCGTTCAGGTTGGAGTATGCTTTTGCATCCTTTTCGCCTGCATTTACAGTAACTTCTGCGGATTTTCTCGCCAGAGATGCCTTCAGAGTCTCATAATCGATCTTTTCTTTATGAGCCCCTTCTAAGCCGTCAGGAGCAATTCCGTCTTCTGCCTGCTTTGACTTTTTAAAATCAGGTGCCTTTTCTAAAAGCTCAAGCATGCGGACACAGGACTGTTTGCGGATCTTACCGGCTTTGGAATTCATCTTGTCCAGACCGCCGTTATTATTGAGACTTAACTGCAGATAGTTCTGGCACGCCTTGTGTGCAGCGTTTGCATCAATCTTCTGTTCGCGGTAATCCTTGATTGCCTGAACCATAGCATCATACTGGGCAGAATTTCCGAAAATACTTGTCTTTTTTACACTGTTCATTGCTTCGCAGATATCCTTCAGCTGATCGCAAAGCTTCTGACGGGCTTTTTCCTGCTTTCTATTCCGAATATCCTGAATCTTATCCTGAGCTGCTTTATTTTTCTCGGCCGCCCTGGCAATTCTCTGACCCTGTTTGGTATTATTATAATCCTTCTGCATTTCTTCCTGTGCATTCTTCAGAGAATCAACAGCTTTCTTCAGGCAATCGAGTTTCTTGTCCTTTTCTTTTTGGTAGGATCCGTTCATTTCATCCTGGTACTGTTTCAGTGATCCTTCCAGTTTGCGCTGGTTCTGAGACCTCATTTCCTTGTAACCGGAAACATGAGAGTTTAAGTTTTCCTTCAGAGTCCGGATCTCATCCTTCAGTGCCTTCTTCTTTTTCTCATATTCGGGATCATAAAGGTTCTCCAGAAGACTCTGACGTTTTTCTTCAATCTCCTTTAATTTAGTCTGGATTTCTTTGTTGTACGGGGGAAGCTCGTTCCTTAACTGTTGTTCAAATGCCTTTTTAAATTCCTTTTTGGCAGCAACTGCTTTTTCCTTGGACGCGTTTCTTTCTTTTTCTAACTGTATGGAAAATTCTTTGGCTGAAGGGGTGAAAGGTGAAACGATATCTTCACAGGCATCGATAGAAGCCTCAAATTTCTCATCCAGTTTCCCTGCTTCAGTCCTATCATCACGTTTGTATTCTACATTGTATGGTAAGCGTTTTTTTATGGTTCCGGTTAAACACTGATTGATTCTTTCCCGTTCCCCTTTGGCATCCATCAGTTCTTTGTAATAAGCTTTCTGTGCCGCTTCAATATCCTCATCCTTATCAATATTCTGATCGGATGCCTGTTCGATTGCATAATTATAATTTCTGATAATTGCTTTGCCATATTCATTTACTTTGCCTACATCCTGCAGATCGTTAAGCTCCTGCACAAACGGCTTCAGCTCATCATCCAGATGATTCAGCTCATCCTTCTCCTGATTCAGCTGTTTTTCCTGCTCCATGGCTTCGATCTTACTGTAAACAGCCTTTAAGTCATCCTCGTCCAGTCGTCTTACAGACTCTCCATGATACCCTGCCTTTGCATATCCCTGAGCAAAGATATAAAAGTCCTTGCCATCCTGCTCTAACTGATCGCGAAGCATGGTTTCGTATTTAGCAATATACTCTTTAAGATCTGCGGGAGTCTTGATGGAGTTACCGATAAAGAATCCCTCATCCACCATTTTGAGGCCGTCGTACAGTGAAAAGCTTCTGTTTAAGATATCCGTTTCTGTATGGATATCAATCATATCTTTCTTACTGAAAGGTTCACCGTTTTTGTGTTCGTTTTCTATCAGGATCAGGTTTCTCAGTGCATCGGGACGAGCATCGCGAACCTTATATCCGCAATAACGGTCAAGACCATTGTGCATCTCCTTTTGCTTCAGGATCTCATCATAAGCCGGAATGTAATTATGATAGATTTCTGCAACATTCGCTTTGGAGCTCATAGATGGATCTTCGCTTTTTTTGAAGTTATCTGCCATGGAAATGGACTTCCATAATTTGTGGAAGACAGCCTTAAAGTTTTCCTGGGTTCTCTGCTCCTTCGGGAAGTAATACTCATCATCTGCAACGAGTTGGTTCTGGTCAATTCCCATTTCATGGATCACGTTATACAGAGAATGGAAGTGTCTGTCTGCATTCTTTTTAAATGCAGCAGCATCTGTTTCGTTATAAGCATCCACCAGCTTCTTCATGGTGTCCAGTACTTCCTGTGATGTAAACGCACCTGCCAGTTCTGTATTAAATGCGTATTCCTGCTGTTTCTTTGTTTTCGGTACTAAATATCCCATATATATCCTCCTTTTCCCTCGGTGTGCATCCTTGTGATCGATGTACCCGGTCCTGTGTGGTTAAGTTGCTTTCTTTTGTCTTTCTACTTAGATTATATATGACGCAGTGGGACAAATGTAGGACAAAAAAAGAGCTTTTTTCAGATTTTTTCATCCTGCACCTGACACCTGCCCCCTTACTCCACCAGGCGGATGTAATAGGGCCAGTCTGCATCGCGGATGCTGATAGTTACATTATTAACAGAGCCGCTGGTTTCGTGGATGCACCGGATCTTTCCGTCCTCCGTCCAGCCTAAAAACATGACTGTATGGGCATCCTTTCCGGTACGTACCAGAATATCTCCGGGCTTTAATTCCTCCCTGCTGATCCGCTGTCCGGCAGATGCCAGTCCGGTGGTACTCTGGTAAGGAAGCCTTTTTCCTGTGGCAGACCAGTATACCCAGCTGATCCAGCCGGAGCAGTCCAGTCCTTTCAGGCTGCGTCCCTCTGTATCAGGAGATACCGTTGTCCCAAAATGATTTTCCTCATATCCTGCAGCCCCGGCTTTTCCACCCCAGTAATAAGGCACCCGCCCCACGGAATTTAAGGCAAAGCGCAGCAGGCTTTTTCGTTCTTCCGACAATCCATAGGGAAGATCCCTGAAATATGCATCCGTATCTATTGTGGTAACAGGAAGCTGAGGGGAGGATAATTCCGTACTCAGACCGTATTCCAGATACCAGTCCTTTTCTGCAAGTCCCAGCGCTGCCTGCCGGTTTTCTTCTGTCCATCCCTGCCAGCCATCCTGAGTATAACCGCTTTCATCATTTCCGGACGCATCCAGTGTAAAAAGATTATTTTCCTCTCCCAGACCGGCGATCTTTAAAACAATCGTCAGATCCACATGTCCCGGGCAGAATAAGTCTGTCGCCTCTTTTGTATCCTGCGATGCCGGATCTGCATTACTGTCCGTACCAAGGTCCACGCCGGTTCCAGACTCTGCCCCTGTTCCATTCATCTCACCGGTTTCTTCTGCCCATGTTTCTTCCGTTTCGCCGGTTTCTTCCGTCCATGTTCCACCTGCTTCAGCGGTTTCTTCCGTCCACGTTCCATCTGTCTCGCCGCTGTCTTCCGACCATGTTTCTTCTGTCCCATCAATTTCTTCCGACCATGTTTCTTCCCCTCCGGTGGTATCTGTTTTATTCTCCCCCTCCGTTTTATCTGCTTTATCACTCTCATTTTCTCCCACGCACCCGGAGCAGTGATACACATCACTGATGACCAGTGTATAATAGTGGGATGCCTTCCAAAGCTCCTTGCAATAAGCAAGAAAAGCCTCCGTATCCTTCGGATCATGATAATAAGAATATACATTCGCCAGAGACATGATCTGGGATATATTGGAATAAGGGGAAATACTGTTGCCGTCTCCGTCCTCTGTCAGGAACCATACATTTCTGAATTTGCCGATGGTCCAGGTAGACGGATCCTCTGCATCATGGCTTTCATCCTCAGGATTATATTCCCCTGTGATACAGGCTTTGGAGATCCCCATTTTCTCCGTCATTTCTGCCGGTGTCAGGCGGGAATAGCCATAAACTGCCCCCGCCCAGTCAAGATCCCATTCCGTCAGCTCAGTAAAGATCTGTCCTCCTGTGCTGGATCGGGGCAGATCATCCTCTGCTCCATCCGGGAAGATATAAAACAGGTTCATCTCATTCAGTGACATTTCCGATCCGTTTTCCTCTTCTTGTGTCGCTTCTGCCTCAGATGAGGTGGCTGCTGCTGCCCGTTTTCCCGGTCTTTCATCCACAGTGACATTTTTCCCATCCACCGTTTGATAGACAACCGGCTGATAAAGGGTCGAAACTCCTATATTGGCACACCCTAAAACCGCCATAAGTCCCGCCAGAATCCTCTGTTCTTTCCCCTTGCTGCACCACTTTTCTAACCATTTTTTTCTCTTCTTCCCCTTTAGCTTACCTAAAAGGGCCTCTATTTCTTTTAATTTCATCTGCTTTCACTCAAACTCTGTCAGTCTATGTTTTTTGTTTTCTTTCGGTCAGCTCGGCCTGTATCCGGATCTGCCGGGAATTATCTTCCGGCAATTTTATCTATTAGTTCCTGTGCCGGAAGCGGCTTTGAAAAATAATATCCCTGGATCATATCCACGCCCCAGCTGCTTAACAGTTCCATCTCTTCCTGTGTCTCTACTCCCTCAGAAACAATGGAATAATTCATCCTGTGGAAGGTTTCCACAAGGCTGTGATAAAAAAGAGCCCGTTTTTCATTTTTGCAAATATCAAACAAAAGAGAACGGTCCAGCTTGATCACGGAAAATGGCAGTCTCATAACCGTATTCAGATTGGCATATCCGGATCCGAAATCATCCAGACAAAGGCGGACCCCGGCTGCCATAAATTCATCTACGATCTTTCTCAGGCCGGCATTGTACTCCGTTGCAACCGTCTCCGTGATCTCAAACTGGATCTGGCTGTGAGGGATCCCGGCCTCATCCATCAGACGGATAAAATGACCGCTGCAGTCCCTGCGCATAAGATCCAGAGCAGAAAGATTCACCTTCACATTCCGGATCTTTTCCATCAGCTCCCGGTGTTCCTTTATAAATCTGCAGACCCGTTTAAACTGCAGATCCGTGATCTGCTCGATCATATGGTTGCGCTCTGCGATCTGGATAAATACATCCGGCGGGATCCATCCTAAATCCGGGTGGTGCAGGCGGCTCAGTGCCTCCAGTGCGACAAAGCCTTTCACCTCCACGGAATAAACCGGCTGATAATATACCTCAAAAAGGTCTTCCCGGATGGCTGTATGCAGATACTGCTCTATTTTTTTCTGATACAGGAAACCGTTTAACGTCTGCTGATCGTCCTGTATTACCTCTGTCTGCCCGCTCTGGGGTGCCAGTGATTCCAGATATTCTGCATATTCCAGTACCAGACTGATACCTCCCAGCTTTTGTGCATGGATAATTCCGCAAAGGATCACCGGAACAGAAAGCTCACGCCGTTCTATATCCAGCCTCTTCTCAGGTGCAAACAGATCGTTCAGTTCTTTCAGGTAATATTCGTACTTTTCAAGGGTTTCCGCCATGATTAAAAACCGCTTTCCCGTAATGCGAAACGCATTTTTTCCGCACAGATCTGCCAGCTTTTGAGCCGTTACGCCCAGGATGCGGTCACCGCCCTTAAATCCGGCCACCTTGTTTATCTGCCTCAGCTGGTACAGATAAAGGGTGATAACATGAAAATTCCTGTCTGCCGCGATCATTTCCCGGCCCTTTCTGACCAGATATACCTGATTATACAGACCGGTCAGAGAATCCGTATTGGCATAAGGATTATTAATGGTGATAAATAATGCCAGCACCCCAAGACTGATGCCGAAACCGGTCATCAGAAGCGGTTGACAGAAAAGCTGGATCACTACACAGCTTCCGCATAGGATCAGGATCTCCAGCAGGATCTTTACCTTCTTGCAGCCTAATGTTTTTTTCCACAGAAGGATCAGAAACAGCACCGCTGCCAGATGGCAGAGCGCACTGTAATACATAAGCATATACCAGGGGCCCTTTACATATCCCGCAGTTATATCAAAATAAAACAGCTTTTCCGTAAATAAATTGGACAGTATGATCCCCATAAGAACAAAGGTGGGCAGTCCTGTGATCAACAGCTTTTTCACAGATACAAAACGATCCTCATGGAGTGTCTGGACGTAGCACAAAAGGACATAGGGAAGCATAGCCTGGAGAAGATAAAAGATGGTCGTAGAGGTCACGGCACCTGTACCGAAGTTTCCGGCAGATGTAATGTAATAATTACTGATCCATTCAGCGGTCACATCCAGACTCACAAGGATCAGAAACAGAAGGAAAACCCGGCTGTTCAGATCTTCCGCTTTTTTCTGTCCTGAAAAATACCATAAGATCAGCAGCAGGATCAAAATCGCTGCGATCAGAAAATCCGTATTATATGTCATAGTTTTCCTCCGCTGGTTTTATATAGGAATCTATTTCCCCTTAAGATCCGGATACCTTGTTTTATGAAAGGGCAAAGGGCTGCCGGTGCAGCATATTGTCTGCCTGATTTTTCCAGTCGCTGATGGTAAAAAAGCTTCCGTCCGTTTTTTTCAGATAGCTGTATCCCAGCTTCAAACGGACCGGATGACCGGCATATTCCATTTCATTTTTAATGGCGTTTTCCCATTCTTCCGGTTTTTTTTCAGGATCCGGCACGATGACGGCAAACTCATTGCCGAAAATACGAAAGCATCGGGCCTCTGATTCAAAGGAAGGTGATACAAGCCTCTGGATACAGCGGGCTGTCTGGATGACCGTTTCATCTCCCCGGTTCATCCCGTGAATATCGTTGATCTGCTTCAATCCTACAATATCGATGAACAGAAGCAGTGCATCCTCAAAGTCCATCCTTTCCGACCGGATATTTCTTATATACTGTTCAAAGGCTCTTCGGTTTTTCAGCCCCGTCATACGGTCTTCCTCCGAGATCCGCTGATATACCGACTGCTCCACCAGAGAGCGGATATCCTTTGCTATTTTGCGGATCAGATACCAGAACAGGATCCCCACATACAAAAGGATACCCAGCTGAAAGACGGTATCATACCAGTAGATAGAGAAGATCCAGTATAAAGCCAGCGCCGTCACACCGCAAAGCCCCAAAGCACCGAAGGCCGCCAGACAGATCGCCTGTTCTTTTCTTCTCTCCTTTTTATATTCCTTCAGCAAAAGAAGGATCATAGATACTGCTCCGGCTGCCAGCAGTATATGTGTGATAAAAAGCATGTGGATAAATGGGATTCCGAACAGGAGATTTGCGATTCCCTGAAGGACGGCATTTCCGTACAGAAGCAGGATCCACAGCTTTGGCAGCCCTCCGGCTCTTTCACTTACTGTATTCTTCACAAAATGCACCATAGGAACCGACATCAGCATAAATCCGTAAAAGGAGACCACCGTTCCTGCTGCGCCGTGACTTCCGTATATCTGATACAGCCCGGAATCAAAGATACACCAGACTGCACAGATGATCATAAACAATGCCACATCCAGAAAACGTTTCTCCCGGATATGGTAATATTTTGTGAAAAAATATACGATCACAGACACGATCCCCAGAATCAACATGCAGATCACGATCAGGATGGAAAAAGCAGCATCCCGCAGATGCTTTTGTGCAATGGATACAGCATCTCCCAACAGCGGTACCTGTATATAAAGCTTCTGTCCCGGTCTGCCCGCAAATACAAGGTCAACGGGATTTTTCCCGGTATCTCCGGGCAGACAGACATCCGCCCACAGCTTTCCTTTCATCTGAGCATTCTTCGTAAACCGGTTGTCGCTGTAACAATAAAGGTGTTTTCTGCCGATCCATACATTTAAGCCGTATTGCAGCCCCCGCACAGTCAGAACCCGGCCCCGTTCCGCCCTCGTAAGGGTATCATTGGAAAGCATGACCACTCCGTTTTTGTCTGCTGTAACCGTACATGGAAGCACCAGATCCACCCGTTCTCCATCCACCTGCCGATACCAGCCGTTACTGAGGGAGTGGATCTTCTCAGATGGACTTTTCTCATATGACTGCCGGTATATCTGCATCAGGAACACAAGCAGGATAAAAATACCGGTCATTGCGATCCATTCTATCTTCTTCCAGTTGCTGTCTGTTTTCATAAATGCTCCGTTCTAAAGTGAACACATAAGGTCTGGTACATCGTTTACAAAATAACCATCCTATTCGCTTGTCTGCAAATCCGATTGCACAGTTATTTATGAAACGATGTACTAGTATCATTATAAACAACCTGCAAAAAATTGTAAACCTCACTTGCTCTGTGCCTCTTTAAACGAAAAAAATTCCCATCCTTCAAATCAGTGAGGATGGGAATCCGATATTTTAAACATTGCCTGACAGCCAGGCTGCAATAAAGAACAGGGCAAAGCCGAAAAGATAAACAAGTCCTACAATGGAAAGTCCTCTTAACCAAGGGTCGATTTTGTGTTCCTTTGTATTTACAAGATTGTAGTTTAAAAGTGCAAAAACAGGTGTTGTAATAAAGGAAGCGATCATGGCAAAACGGAGCATGGTAGCTACATTTCCTGCGAAAAGATAAACAATGATCAGACCAATGGCTGATGTAGCTGTGGTCCACACAGCCAGTGACATTTTTCCTGCTTCATTCTTCTCTAACAGCAGACGGAGTGCTTCATTATTTGCTCGGGAATAACCGTCGATCACCGTAAGCACTGTTCCGAAGATGCAGAGGAATGCGATAAATGTAATGAGCAGTCTTGACCAGCTGCCGAATACAGATGCATACATATTAACGAACTGGGCAATATAGGCAGCGGATGCGCTTAAAACCTCTTCCCCGGAGCCGAACTGGATCAGCGCACCAAGGGCACAGAAGATAACAGCCAGGATCGCTGTTCCGATATAACCTACATTAAAATCAAACAATGCATCCTTAAGAGACATGCCTTTGATCTGTTTTCTTTTCTCTACCTGCCACATGGAGTTGATGGCCGAGATCTCTATAGGGCACGGCATCCAGCCCATAAGAGAAACGATAAAGGGAAGAGCAGCCAGCCGCCACGGTGTAGGAGCTTCAAAATTCGGTGCATATTCCCGATGTCTGAAAAGGGCGATCACTACTGCTAAGGTTGTGGCAACGGTAAGGGCTGTCATAACCCATTTTGACAGAGAATCAATAAAACGGTAGCCACCGATCAAAAGCATAGCCCAGATGATCACGATGATGATCGTAGTAAGCTGTGAAAGGGAAAGCCCGAATCCGTTGGGTGCAATGTTAAAGAGGATCGCCGCACAGAGAATGCCTACGCCTGCGGTATTTACGATCGCAGAAAATACATTCAGTGCGAAGAAAACAACCAGCCAGCCTTTTCCTCTTTCTGCATACCCCTGGATCAGGGTTTTGTTGTTCTCCATGGTATACTGGGAACCAAAACGGAAAAACGGATACTTAAATATATTGATCAGGATGATCAATATAGCCATCTGCCAGCCGTAGATAGCTCCCGCCTGAGTGGATGAAACGATATGGGAACCGCCCACCGCAGCAGATGCCATCAGAATTCCGGGGCCTAAAGCCCTCATTTTCGACTTCCATGTTGAGTTTTCTTGTGTTTCGGGTGATGTTGACATATAAACCTCCTAGATCCGTCAAATATACTCCCGGGATCTCCCCTAAGATCCGTCTTAAAAAGTATATAGCGTTATTCCCCTCTTAAAACCCGCTGCACCCGCAATCGATTATTTCCTTCAACTTTTTTTGCCATTGCAAACAGAAAACACATCTGTTTGCTGATCTCTTAACAGATCTCAGCACCGGCCGGCATATTCTTCTCCGGTACCATTAAGGACAGATTTCCTTCTGCATCTTCGGCACACAGAAGCATGCCTTCGGATACGACTCCTGCTAATTTGGCAGGTTTCAAGTTAGTTACTACCATAACCTTCTTTCCTACCATTTCCTCCGGTGAGTAATGAGCCTTGATGCCGCTTACGATCTGGCGGGTCTTGGTTCCGATCTTTACCTGGGAGCAGAGAAGTTTTTTGGACTTGGGAACTGCTTCACATTTAATGATCTCACCCACCTGGAACTGCAGTTTTGCAAAATCATCGTAGGTGATCTCAGCCTTCGGCTCTAAGTCGATGCCATCTTCCTGCGCTGCTTCTTCTGCCGGTTTTGCAGTTTCTGCTGCAGCTGCTGCGTTCATTTCCTCTACTTTTGCCATAACTTCCTTGATGTCCATACGTGCAAAAAGGATCTCAGGCTTATCTGTTACCTTGTTTCCTGAAGGATACAGGCCGAAGGTATCCATTTCTGCCAGTTCTCTCTTCTTTGTATTTAACTGAGCCAGGATCTTCTCAGAAGTTTCCGGCATAAATGCCTCTAACAGAGAAGCACCGACGGTAATAGCTTCTGTCAGGTTGTAAAGAACGGTTGCAAGGCGGTCTTTCTTAGCTTCGTCCTTTGCAAGCGTCCATGGAGTCGTCTCATCAATGTACTTGTTGCATCTTCTGAAGATACCGAAGATCTCTGTAATGGCATCTGCCACACGCAGCTGAGCCATTTTTGCATCTGCCTTCTTAACTTCCTCTAATACAACAGCCTTTAAGTCTTCATCTACGGCTTCTGTGACGCCCTTGTTTTCTACAACGCCGTCAAAATACTTGTTGCTCATGGAAATGGTACGGTTTACAAGGTTTCCAAGGATATTTGCCAGGTCAGAGTTCATACGCTCTACCATCAGCTCCCAGGAGATAACGCCGTCATTTTCAAATGGCATTTCGTGAAGTACGAAGTAACGTACTGCGTCTACGCCAAAGAAGTCTACCAGGGTATCTGCATAGAGAACATTTCCCTTGGACTTGCTCATCTTGCCGTCGCCCTGAAGCAGCCACGGATGACCAAATACCTGCTTTGGAAGGGGTACTCCTAAAGCCATAAGGAAGATCGGCCAGTAAATGGTATGGAAGCGGATAATGTCCTTACCGATCAGGTGCAGGTCTGCGGGCCAGTATTTCTTAAACTGATCCGTGCTGTTTCCGTCACAGTCATAACCGATACCGGTAATATAGTTTGTCAGAGCGTCCAGCCATACATAGGTAACATGTTTTGGATCAAAGGTTACCGGAATACCCCAGTCAAAGGTAGTTCTGGATACGCACAGATCCTGAAGTCCCGGAAGAAGGAAGTTGTTCATCATCTCATTCTTTCTGGAAACCGGCTGGATAAACTCAGGATGAGCGTTAATATACTCGATCAGCTGAGGTGCGTATTTGCTCATACGGAAGAAATATGCCTCTTCCTTTGCAGGCTTAACCTCTCTGCCGCAGTCAGGACACTTGCCATCTACCAACTGGGACGGAGTCCAGAAAGACTCACATGGTGTACAGTAAAGTCCCTCATAAGCGCCTTTATAAATATCGCCCTGGTCATACAGTTTCTTAAAGATCTTCTGTACCTGAGCTTCATGGTCCTTATCCGTGGTACGGATAAACTTATCATAGGAAGTGTTCATCAGATCCCAGATACGCTTGATCTCACCGGCAGCCTTGTCTACAAACTCCTGTGGAGTAACGCCTGCAGCCTCTGCCTTTTCCTCGATCTTCTGTCCATGCTCATCGGTACCGGTCTGAAAGAATACATCGTATCCCTGAGCTCTCTTATATCTTGCAATACTGTCTGCCAGCACGATCTCGTAGGTGTTGCCGATATGCGGCTTACCGGAAGCATATGCAATGGCCGTTGTAATATAATACGGTTTTTTCTTACAATCCTGACACATATTTTAAATCCCTCTTTCCAGCCCCCTTTTGGGGCATTTTAATGATGTAAGTATAAGCGTTTACGCAGCTTTCGTCAAGACGCCCTATATCACATACGTTGTAATTTTCCTACATATAATATATAATGACACCAGTGTCAAAAGTTCAAAAATCCGACGCAAGCTTGCTTGCAGGAGGATTTTTGAACCGTTATTGTATCCCAAAAAGGAGAACTTTATGAAACAGCGAACCCCAAAATATCTGCATGTCATTCTTGCACTGGTATTTTCCCTGTGCCTTATTACCGGCTGCTCACTTTTTCCAAATTCTACACCGGAAGCAGGCAAAAATACTGCCCAGGAGACCATTGCAGACGCAGCCACGAAAACTTCCTCTGAGGATCCTTCCGCCCAGTCGGACGAAACAGCACTTGCCACAGCCCGGGAAGCATTTGACCAGTATACAGAAGACCTGTTTAAACAGGAAGCAGCCCAGTCTCTTCTTACCCTTCACTATACGCTGGCAGACCCGGAAAGCTACGGGATCACCGATTATGACCGTACTTTAGGCACTGCCTCTGTAGAAGACGCAAAAAAGGACATAGAAGAGTTAAAACAGATCCGCTCCGATCTGGATCAGATGGACAGCCGCCTTTTGTCCAAAGACCAGCTCCTTACCTATACCATTCTTTCTTCTTACGTCAATACTCTTTTGTCTGCTGATGGATTAGAACTGTATGACCAGCCTCTTTCCACCACCCTTGGCATCCAGTCCCAGCTCCCCGTTCTTTTATCCGAATACACTTTTTACAGAAAACAGGACGTTGATGATTACCTGTCTCTTTTGTCATCCATTGATACTTATTATGATTCTATCATTGCCTTTGAGACCCAGCGGGCTGACGCAGACCTTGGCCTGTGCGATACTGTGATCAACAATATCATCCGCTCCTGCAATGCTTATCTCATTGACGCAGACCACAGCTTCATGGCGGAAACCTTTTCTTCCCGTTTAGATGAAATGGGCGGTCTCTCTGACCAGGAAAAGGCTGACTATAAAGCAAAAAATAAAAAAGCTATTGATGAGCATTTCGTGCCCGCCTATGAAAGGCTTATAAGCGGGCTGGAAGGCTTAAAGGGAAGAGGTTCCAATGATAAAGGTCTTTACTACTACCCGGAAGGCCGGAAATATTATGAATATCTGGTAAATGCCAGTACAGGAACTTCCTACAGTGACGTTTCTGCTTTAAAACAGGCCATTAACAAGCAGATGGCAGCAGAACTGACCACTGTAAACCAGCTGTTAAGCGATGATCCTTCTTTAGGCAACAAGCTGGAGACCTCTGCTTTTACCCTTACAGATCCAAAGGAGATTTTGGAAGACCTGAAAGCACAGTGCCAGGCAGATTTTCCTCCTGTAGATAACTGCAGCTATACCATTAAAAATGTGCCAAAAACATTAGAAGGCTTTTTAAGCCCCGCCTTTTATCTCACAGTGCCCATTGACCGGCCGCAGGATAATTCCATTTACATTAATAACCAGAGCACAGACGCAGGCTCTCTCTACACCACCATGGCCCATGAAGGCTATCCGGGGCATATGTACCAGACCAATTATTTTAACCGGCATAACACCTGCAATCTGCGCAATGTCCTGGATTTTCAGGGCTATGCGGAAGGATGGGGAACTTATGCGGAATATTATGCTTATGGTTTAAACAATGGCTTAGACGAAAACATGGGGCAGCTTTTGCAGCACAACTCAGCATTCACGCTTGCCCTTTATGCACTCCTTGATATTAATGTCCACTACGAAGGTTGGAATATGGACCAGGTAAGAGAATATCTGAACATGTATTTCCAGATAGATGACCCGTCCGTCATCTCCTCTATTTACTATGAAGTAGTGGAAAATCCAGCCAATTACCTGTCCTATTACACTGGTTATCTGGAATTTTTAAATATGAAAGAAGAGGCAAAACAGCGGCTGGGAGCTAATTTCTCCCTGTTGGAATTTAACCGCTTTCTCTTAGACATAGGACCGGCACCTTTCAGTGTGATCCGGAATTACTTTACACAGTGGCTGATCAGCAGCGGTACATGACAGCAAAAAAGAACGGTTGTAAAATGAGTTTCTTTACAATCGTTCTTTTTGTTTTGCAGTTATTATTTTACCTTAACTTTCCATCTGCCGTCCTAAAAATCCGCAGGCAGTGGCAGCCAGCTTCATTTCCATTTCTCCAAACCGTACTCTTGGCTCCCGGCTCATAATGGCTACGGCACCGATGGCGTCGCCTTCGCAGATGATAGGGGCCACCACCTGGGCAGTGATGCCTTCTAATTCTTCATCTACCAGCTGGACAAAGCCTTTATCGTCTTTTCCCGCCTGAACAGTCTGGCGCTCGTTGATCACTCGCTCCAGGCTCTGGCTGATGGCCTTTTGCAGCAGCTCTTTCCTGGCTCCACCGGATACGGCGATCACCTGGTCCCGGTCTGTGATGCACACGATCAGACCTGTTGCCTGGGACATGGCCTCTGCATACTGTCCGGCAAAGGCGGCCAATTCCACCATCGGGGAATATTTCTTTAAAATGATCTCCCCCTCACGGTCTGTAAATATCTCTAAAGGCGTTCCTTCCCGCAAACGCAATGTCCTTCGTATCTCCTTGGGGATCACCACTCGTCCAAGGTCATCGATCCTTCTTACGATTCCTGTAGCTTTCATAACGTTTATTCCTCCTGCATACCACAAAAACATCTCTGTTTCCATATTGTGTGTCTTATTCTTATGGGTAGTATGTGGAAATGCAGTAGGAAATATACATTACTGTTTTATTTTGTGAAGGCACTGGGATTGCCTGTTTTCGTACGGGCTTACAATCCCTCCGGAACCGTAAAAGCTTCCTTAGCTGAAATGAATGTACCTGTTGAGTGCGGCGGTATCACCGTTCGCCCGGAAGTACCGGCCTCATATCAGACCGGTGTCTCCGGGGGGTGCTGCTTTTATGCTTTTATGCTTTTATGCTTTAATGCCCTTTCACATATGAATTCGTATTTATGATGTTATCATTGTTGATGATATTATTGTTGTTATGATCTTTTTTCTCTGTGTGTTTCCCTAAACCTCCTGTCAATAATCCTCTCTCTTTCTTCTGCTGGTTACTCAGATTAATGAAGTTTGTCAGGGACTTGTTTTTTTCGGTTGGACCCAGATCGTCAGATTCACGCATGCCGGTGTAGATCACATCATCCTCCGGCTCCCTCATGGCGGGGTTGGATTTGTTCTTTCCGTCTGTGGTGATCTGATTATCATCCCATTTATCCGGCTCCCTCATAGCGAAGTTACTCATTTTCTTTCCTGATTTTGCCATGTTTATATTGATCCGTTTTTTCTTCGAATCCATCATGGCTGTATTCTGTGGATTCTTGGCATTATGAAGAGAGGATTTGCTTAAGGTCTCCCGATACTGGTTTGTGAGATTAATGACTTCCAATTTATTTTTCGTGAATTTTAAAATGGATTCTGCCAGCTCGATCCGCTTTCTCTCATAACTGTTTTTGGCAAGGCGGCTATGGTTCTTATAACCACCCACCGGCTGTGGTATCCTGCGTTTTCTGAAGTCAGCTTCTTTATGCTTCAGATATGCATCCGCAGTCTTCTGCAAATTGACTAATGATTGTTTGAATTTATTGATCTCTGCATGAGAAGCTTCATCCCTGAAAGCAATACCGCTCACAAGAGCATTTGATATTGATAACTCCATAGCTTGATAGCTTGGTGAACTTCTCCCCGTATTCCGCTCTTGACATTGTTCCATAAAATCTCTTAATTCATACGTAAGATTATTGCATAAAAGCTCTGAGTGTTTTGTCATTCTCATTTTCTCGGTAAATGGCACCAGCGAGCGAACCTCGCTTTTTGTGATCACAACATCCTCATCTTTTTTGTATACGGTAAAGCCGTTCAGATAATCACTTTTCTGTGCCCCCTGCATCCCTAACTTTTTAAGCTTTTCCTCAAACTTCTCTTCATTATCCATCTTTTGAAGCTGATGTTTGTCAACAGATGCAATTCCTGTATCAACAAAATACTGATTGAGCGCATCAAAATTTTCATCCTTGGGATTTCCTATTTTATTTTTAGGGTTCAGGATACGGTATTCCAGCATTTCCTCCGGCTCTATGATGGAAAAATAAGGATTGGCCAGGCCGTAGATCTGACAATACCTGTCAGCATTTCCGGTTCCGTAATTAAGAAGATTCTCCTCGACCCATTTTTTCTCATCTTCTGTGGCGCTTCTTTTCCAGTCGTATGTATCCATTTCGTACAGATTATGGCCTTTTGTCAAGATATCACGACGAGAATCTGCAATGGCATGAAAGGCCTTTCTCAGTTTTTCCGGATCATTTTGCTTGCTATCCATGATATCCAAGGCACCCTGTTCGGCATACTTGGCATTTTTCTGCAGGGAAGCAACCTCCTGCCGGATCAGATCGAGAAAACTTTTCTTTGGATCGGCAGCCTCTTCCTCTACAAGCATGTTGTCTGCTCTGTTTTCTTTTCTCAGCTGATTGGTACGCAGCGTTTTATACTTTTCCGGTGAGATCAGCCCCTGGTTCAAAAGCATCAGCGATACAACCTTTTCATTGTGAAGCCTTGCCTCCGGTGTGTTTTCCAGATGCATCAGATCGTAAAGACAGCTGAATTTTTCCACTTTCTGGTTTTTCTGAAGCTTTACCTTTGCGCTTTTCAGCTGCTTTGCAATGAGCTTATCCATGAGCACCTCCCTCATGGCGCCTTCCTTTGCAGCCTCCATCATGGCATCAAAACGGGACTCCGCAAACTTCATACGGCGATTACGCACCGAACTGTCACTTGATTTCAGTATGTAACCATATTTTTTACTGAAATCACTCACCGACTTCTCCAGATCTTCTTTGTCCGGTCCTGTAGCGAAATATTCTTTTTTTATGATCCTGGCTGCCTTTTCCGGATCCTTGCTTTTTAACAGCTTCACAAATTTTGCGGTAATCGCATCCTGTAAACTGCTTCCCATATTCTTACCTCCTGTAAATTAAGAATGTCGATGTAACTACATTCCGGCACATCCTATGAAACAAATGTGAGATAAATGTAGTTTTGGGCATAAAAACTATACAATCTACGGCAGATTTGTCACATTGCAGGCCCTTCTTTACTAAATTGTACAAAACTGTTGTTTTTCTTCGGCTTTATGCCCTCATTCTCCTTTTTGTACTGCTTTGCTTTATTCTCCAGGAAGCTGATACTGTTGCTTCGTTCTATTTTCTGATCCATTTTATTCCGTTCTGTCATCTTCTTATAGGAAATTCTCTCTTTGCTGAGGGTATTATACATTCTTTTATCGTGTCTTAAGTCATCTATTTCTTTCTCAATACTGACGGCTTTTGCCTTATCTGCTTCCATCAGCTTCATATTATTTTTGATCATGCCGGCATATAATTTCCTGTCCTCAAAAGTCTGCACCTTACCGTTAGGCCCCTCTTTATTCTCTTTGAAATTAGCAAAATCCTCAATCCCCTTTTTTAATTCTTTCAGATTTTTCTGAATATCCAATGCAGCCTCATATCTTTTCTTTCCGGTTCCAAACCAG
>CAVIPV010000002.1:0-55951 GCA_963644495.1 Prevotella sp.
TCGGAGTAAAAGATAAGATTGAAGCTGAAGATGTTATGATCATTTAAAGACAGATAGTGAGGAGCAGAGAAATGAATAAAGTGATACTTTTTTCACCGGTAGGCGGCACAGATCCTATTTCATCCAGCAATTTAAGAGATGGTTCATTATTACATATCTGTCGGTGGTATCGGCCGGATAAAGTGTATCTGTATATGTCAAAGGAAATACTGGCATTACATGAAAAAGATAACAGATATCTGTATTGCCTGGAAAAACTGGCGGAGAATCAGAAGAGATGTTGTGAATATGAATTGATCACAAGGCCGGATATGGAAGATGTTCAGGTATTTGATGCCTTTTATGAAGATTTTAGGAACATCATACAGGGAATTATGAAGGAATTAGATGGAAGCGATACATTGCTTTTAAATATTTCTTCAGGAACTCCTGCAATGAAAAGCGGTTTACTGGTGCTGAAAACATTAGGTGAGTTTCCCTGCGTTGCAGTCCAGGTGACCACACCTATGAGAAAGATGAATGAGCATATTCACAGAGATTATGATGTGGAAATGTTATGGGAATTAGATGATGACAATGGGGAAGAAGTAGAAAATCGTTGTAAAGAGGTAAAATGCCCAACATTATCATTGATGCAGCAGGAAGGTCATATCAAAAAGCTTGTTTCCGATTATGATTATCAGGCGGCATTGGAAATTGCAAAAACGCTTCCGGAATCTGCAACAGAAAAATATATAGAGCTGCTGACAATGGCTTCCAGGCGTCTACTATTGGATTTTAGTGGAGTGGATAAGATCTTGGCACATAATACCCAATATACATTGCCAATCAAGGATTCCAGTGTCAGAAAATATTACGAGTATGCGTTATCATTAAATATTAAGCTGCAGCGGGCAGAATATGCAGATTTCATACGAGCGATCACACTACTTTTAGCAGATCTGTTTGAGCGCATATTTGAAAAGGAAACCGACAGGAGACTAAGAGATTTTTGCATCCAGAAACGGAATAAAGCCTGGGCGTGGAATCAAGGCAAGATGTTGGGGACAGATGTATATACAGTTTTAACAGAACAATTTAAAGAATTCCGTTTTGGTGAAGTATCATCGGTTCATTTGTGTGCGGTAATAAAGGCATTGGGAAAAGATCAGAATGTAAAAGATACGGTCACTGCGTTGCGTTCCGTAGAGAGCAATTTAAGAAATTTGGCGGCTCACCAGATCGTATCTGTCACAGATGTTACAATCAAAGCAGAAACGGGATATACGGGAAAACAGATTATGGATATGATTAAGAAGTCATTTGCTTATGCAGAATTAAGTGTAAAACGGGAGCAATGGGAATCTTATGAAGATATGAACCATGTGATCATCAGTCAGATCGAGGGAACAGCCACTTAAAACGGATGAAATAGTGCATGAGGACAACCCGCCAATGAAACCCGAAAAAAGAAACCAACACAAAAGAATATTAAGAAAGCACAGAAAAAACAGAAGAAATAACCTGATGCAGCTGTAAATAAAGGATAACAACTTAATTTTCTTAGGAAAGAGAGAGGGGGAATTGACAGTCGGACGGTGTCTGCTTATAATTTATGTCAGCTTTACAAGGCTTATAATTCTATCAGGAAATGATCGATTCTGATCATAGGATTTGCAAGGGAGTGAATCGCCGAAAGACATGTTCTTTTGGTACATTCACTTCCTTTTTATTTTTTACTATAGTACATGCCCATGTGCATGCAGAAATTTGGGCACAACTGACAAAAAATCTTCTCGCAAAATCGGGCACAGAAAGATTCCGAGAGAACATAAAAAAAGGAGGGGGATGAATATGGCAGAGCTTTTAAGAATGGAAGGGATCACCAAGCAGTTTGGTGCAGTCTATGCAAACAAAGATATTAATCTGTCCATTGAAGAAGGCGAAGTCCATACGCTTTTAGGCGAAAATGGTGCAGGAAAAAGTACATTGATGAATATTCTCATTGGGTTGTATCAGCCTACTTCCGGTACCATCTGGTTAAAGGGCAAAAAGGTAAAGATCGACTCACCGAAAACAGCAGTAAAACTGGGGATCGGGATGGTGCATCAGCATTTTATGCTGGTGGATGCCATGACAGTATTTGAAAATATTATCCTTGGAACGAAAAAGGACAGTTCCATTTTTATTAAAAAAGAAGAACGGAAAAAAGAGATCCTGGAACTTTCACAAAAATATGGATTGGAAGTGGATCTGGATAAGCAGGTAAATGAGATTTCTGTAGGTGAACAGCAGAGAGTGGAGATATTAAAGGCTCTTTACAGAGGCGCAGAGCTGCTGATCTTAGATGAGCCTACAGCAGCGCTTACAGACCAGGAAGTAGAAGGCCTTTTCGCTATTATGGGGCGGCTGACTGCAGAGAATAAATCCGTTATTTTCATTTCCCACAAAATGCGTGAGGTAATGGCAGTCAGTGACCGGATCACGATCCTGCGGGCCGGTCAGACTATTACTACAGTGGATAAAAAAGACACAGACGGAGCCAAGCTGGCAAATCTGATGATCGGCCATGAGATGACAGTCAGCGCCTATAAAAAGGTAACAGAACCGGGAGCAGATGTGCTGCGTCTGGTCCATGTGGATTATCAGAAGGATCATAAGCACAGCGGATTAAATGACGTAAGCTTTTCCATTGGAAAAGGAGAGATCCTGGGAGTGGCCGGAGTAGACGGAAATGGACAGTCACAGCTTGCTCAGCTGGTAACGGGTGTTATTGCACCGGACAGCGGCGAGGTGGATTTAAATTCCCATAAAGTAGCACAGTTTGCTCCTAATGGCTTCATTCTTTCCAACGTGTCCCATGTTCCTGAAGACCGCAACAAAATGGGCCTGGTAGGAAATATGACAGTGGAAGAAAATCTGGTTTTAAAGGCGACAGAAGAACCACGTTTTTCCTATGCACATGGAGCTTTATTAAAGAAAAAGGCGATCCGTAAGTTTGCACTGGAGCTTCAGAAAAAGAATGATATCCGCTGTGCTTCTATTGAACAGGAGGCAAGAAACTTATCCGGCGGCAATCAGCAGAAGATCATTTTAGCCCGGGAAATGGAAAATCATCCGGAACTGTTGGTAGCAGTCCATCCAACCAGAGGTCTGGACATCGGCGCTTCCCAGTATGTACATGATACCATGATCGAAGCAAGGGATAAAGGCTGCGGGATCTTACTGATCAGCGCAGATTTTGATGAAGTTTTAAAACTTTCAGACCGGATCATGGTCATGTTTGAAGGTCAGGTCATGGGAATTTATCCAGGTGAAAATCCACCGGTGGAAGAAATATCCCTGGCAATGGCTGGAAAGGAGGAATAGGGACATGAAATTAAAAGATGATCTTGCAAAAATACTGATTCCCATTCTCTCGATCCTGATCGCGTTTATTGCAGGTGGGATCATTATCCTGTGTCTGGGGAAAAATCCGGTGGAAGCCTATGGATACCTGTTTTCCGGAGCATTTGGCAGCGGACGCAAGATGGGACAGACTTTAGTGATCGCATGTCCCCTGATCTTTACCGGACTGGCAGCAGCATTTGCCTATAAATGCGGTGTTTTTAACCTGGGCGGCGAAGGACAGTTTATCATGGGGGCGGTCACCAGCATTTTTGTTTCCGCAAAGCTGGGAGACGCAGGTGTAGGCGGCCTTCTTATCAGCCTTCTTGCAGGAACTATTGCCGGAGGCATCTGGGGCGCCATTCCAGGCATTTTAAAGATCACCAGAGGTTTAAATGAAATGATCGTCAGCATCATGCTCAACTATGTGGCAACGCTGTTTATGGGATATGTGTATACCACCCTTTTGCGTGACGGCAGTGTTCCCCAGACAGTTGCAGTGGCAGACAGCATGAAGATCGCCGGTATTTCAAAAGGATTTCCGGCCCACTGGGGCGTTTTGGCAGCATTTCTGCTGGCAGTGGTTTTGTATTATTTCATTTTCTATACATCCAAGGGATTTAAGCTGCGGGCAGTGGGAATGAACGCCACAGCGGCATTTTTCAATGGTTTTCCTGTTAATAAATACATCCTGTTTTCTTTTATTACTTCAGGGGCTATTGCAGGACTTGGAGGAAGCATAGAGCTTCATGGAAAACAGTTTCGCCTTATGAGCGGTTTTGGCTCCGGTTTTGGTTTTGACGGCGTAGCCATTGCATTGATCGCTCAGTTAAATCCATTGGGAACTGCCATTGTTGCCTGCATTTTCGCAGTGCTGCGAAAGGGAGCAAGTACTTTACAGACAGCTACCCAGGTGCCAAGTTCTGTGGTGGATATCATTCAGGCTTTAGTTATCATCTTTGCAGTGGCCGGAACTGCATTATTAAAGCTTCCGGCGATCAAACAGTTTCTTATAAACCATGGAAAGAGAAAGGAGGCGCAGGGCTGATGGCATCATTTTTTACAATGAATTTTCTCACAGAGCTTTTGCTCTCAACAGTGCGCATGGCAACTCCTATTCTTTTAGTGGCTCTTGCGGAAACGTATTCCGAGCGGGCCGGAATGGTCAATATTGGTCTGGACGGCATTATGGCCATTGGTGCTCTGGTAGGCTTTCTGGTAGGCTATGAAACAGGAAGTCCCTGGGCGGGTGTTCTGGCAGGTGCGCTTTCCGGTATTGCCACAAATATGATCTACGCCTTCTGTACTATTACCCTTTGTGCGGAGCAGACAGTTTACGGCATGGCGATCAACATTTTCGCACCGGCGCTGGCATCCTTTATTTACCGTCTTTCTTTTTCTGATACGTCCACACTGATCCAGGGCGTATCCATGGGGATCATGCCCATCCCGGTTCTTAGCAGTATCCCTGTAATCGGAAGTATTTTCTTCCAACAGAGTCCCCTTGTTTATGGTGCCTATCTTCTGGTGGCTGTGACAGCGGTATTTTTAAACCGTACAAAAGCGGGACTGAATTTTAAGGCAGTAGGTGAGTTCCCGAAGGCGGCAGAAACCCTGGGGATCAACGTAGTTCTCCAGAAATACATTGCCTGCATCATATGCGGAGCGTTAGCCGGTATTGGCGGTGCTTATCTGACCATCTGCTATACCAGTACCTATTCTGAAGGTATTGTAGCAGGCCGTGGATTTATCGCTTTGTCAGCGGTCATCTTTGGCCGGTGGATGCCAACGGGAGTTATGTTTGCATGTCTGCTTTTTGGCTTCTGTGATGCGTTACAGATCCGTCTGCAGTTGTTAAGCCCGTCCACTCCTTATCAGATCCTTCAGATGATCCCGTATTTGTGTACGTTGTTCGTACTTGCGTTTTTCGGCATTAAAAAGAGCGGTCCAAAGGCAAACGGACAGCCGTATTACCGGGAAGAACGATAAGGAAAAGCACTGAAAATGTAAAAATTATTTTATATATAGGAGGAACCAATTATGAAAAAACGTAACATGAAAATCACATCTGTAGTTTTGGCAGCAGCTCTTGCTGCAGCAGGCCTTGCAGGCTGTGGAGGTTCTGGAAAAACAGAGACCACCGCAGCAGGAGCCGCAGATACAACAGCGGCAGCAGAAGCTGGTTCTGAAGCTGAAAGCAGTGAAGCAGGCGCAGAAACAAAGGAAGGCGGCTATAAGGTAGCCATGATCTCTGACACCTCTGTATCAGACGGCGGCTGGGGCGCAAGCTGCTATCAGGCAATGGTAGACGCAGCAGCTGAAAAAGGCTGGGAGACCGTGTATACAGATAATGTGGCAACATCTGATTATGCAACGGTTATGACCGACTATGCGGAGCTGGGCTACGACCTGATCTTTGCACCAGGCAACCAATATACAGATGCAGTAAAGCAGGTGGCAGAGGAATATCCTGAGATCAAATTTGCCCTGTTAAACGGTACCGTTGAGACAGACAATATCCAGTCTATTCTTCCGGATGCAGAGCAGATCGGCTACATGGCAGGCGCTCTGGCCGGACTGATGACCAAGACCAATAATATCGGATTTATCGGCGGCATGGAACTGGATACCACAAAAGCAAAGGTAGAATGCTATGAAAAGGCAGCTCAGAAGATCAATCCTGATATCAAGGTATCTTCCGCTTATGCCGGCTCCTTCAGCGATACTGCAAAGGGCAAAGAGATCGCAGCATCTATGGTGACAACTTATGATGTAGATGTCATGTTTGGTGATGCATCCGCAGTAGATACCGGTGCAAGAGAAGCACTGGCAGGACAGGAAGGCAGATATGATATTGGACAGCCTGGGGATTTAGGCTCTGCTGATGATAAGGTGATCGCATGCTCCGTTGTAACAGATAATGCGGCGCTGGTAAAGACCTGTATGAAGGATATTGAAGATGGAACCTTCGGCAACAAGACTGTTTACGGCGATTTAAGCAATGGCTGCTTAAGCGTTGGTACCTTCTCTTCTATCGTTCCAGAAGATATCCAGAAGCAGTATTTAGAGGCAGTTGAGCAGATCAAGGCCGGAACATTTTTGGATTAAATGAAACCGCGGATCCAGAGAGAAGATCAGGATCCACATATAAAACATAACAGGACTGCCGCCTGGCGATTTATTTGCCGGACGGCAGTTTTTGTTGTATAAAGAATATATAATTTGATAAAATGATACCAGGGTTAAAAGGTCGAAAATATGCGGTGAATACAAAGGAGAAGACTGCTATGGCAAAATATGTAATGGCACTGGATGCGGGGACCACCAGCAACAGATGTATCCTGTTTAATAAAAAAGGTGAGATGTGCAGTGTAGCGCAGAGAGAATTTAACCAGTATTTCCCGAAGCCGGGCTGGGTAGAACATGACGCAGATGAGATCTGGGCCAGTATGCTGGGCGTTGCTGTAGAGGCGATGAACATGATCGGTGCCAGTGCGGGGGATATTGCAGGTATTGGTATTACAAATCAGCGTGAGACAACCATTGTCTGGGATAAGAATACCGGTGAGCCCATCCATCATGCCATTGTATGGCAGTGCCGCAGAACATCGGAATACTGCGACAGTTTAAAGGAAAAAGGCCTTACAGATAAATTCAGAGAAAAGACAGGTCTTGTGATCGATGCGTATTTCTCAGGAACGAAGGTTAAATGGCTTCTTGACAACGTGCCGGGGGCAAGAGAACGGGCAGAAAAAGGGGAATTGCTCTTTGGAACCGTTGAAACATGGCTGATCTGGAAGCTTACCAAAGGTGCGGTCCATGTAACAGATTACTCCAATGCATCCCGTACCATGCTTTTTAATATCAATACGTTACAGTGGGATGATGAGATCTTAAAAGAACTGGATATCCCAAAATGTATGCTTCCAGAGCCGAAGCCTTCAAGCTGCATTTATGGGGAGACAGCCCCGTCTTATCTTGGGGGACCGATCCCCATTGCAGGGGCTGCAGGAGACCAGCAGTCGGCATTATTTGGACAGACCTGTTTTGAACCTGGTGAAGCGAAGAATACATATGGAACGGGCTGCTTCCTGTTAATGAATACCGGCGAAAAGCCAATTTTTTCCAAAAACGGACTTGTGACCACCATCGCCTGGGGCTTAGATGGAAAAGTCAACTATGCACTGGAAGGCTCTATTTTCGTTGCTGGTGCTGCCATCCAGTGGCTTCGTGATGAGCTGAGGATCATAGATTCTTCATCGGATTCTGAATACATGGCCAAGAAGGTAAAAGATACCAATGGCTGTTATGTTGTACCTGCATTTACAGGTCTTGGAGCTCCCCACTGGGATCAGTATGCCCGGGGAACCATCGTAGGGATCACCCGTGGTGTCAATAAATACCACATTATCCGGGCGACTCTGGAATCCATTGCATATCAGGTAAATGACGTTTTAGAAGCAATGAAGGCAGATTCCGGCATTGAGCATGCAGCCCTTAAGGTAGATGGCGGCGCAAGCGCTAATGATTTCTTAATGCAGACACAGGCTGACATTATCAATGCGCCGGTCAACCGGCCCCGGTGTGTAGAAACAACGGCTATGGGCGCGGCTTATCTGGCAGGTCTTGCTGTGGGATACTGGAGCAGCAGGGAAGAGGTTATTAAAAACTGGGCCATCGATCAGACCTTCCAGCCGAAAATTGGGGATGATGAGAGAGAAAAACGTATCCATGGCTGGAATAAGGCGGTAAAATATGCTTATGGATGGGCAAAAGAAGATTAAAGGAGTGATAAAGTATGCTGACATCAGACCAGAAAATGAAGATAAATGAGATCGTTCAGGAATTTAAGGAAGCAGCGGATTTTTACCGTATGGAATATTCAGAAGATCTTATGGGGCTGTTCAGGGATCTGGGGTGTATGCTTCTTGAGGCAGGTGGAACGGATCTGGAAGAAGATCCAAAGATAAAGCAGCTTTTTGAATACAGACAGCCCTTAAAAGGGACAGTGAACCGCCAGCTTACAGCTATATCTGCAGAAATGACCCGGTTGTGGGAAGATACGTATTCCAGGGAAGCCGCCCAGACCGCTCTTTCTGAGATCTTTCATTTCTGTCTTTACAGCAAAGGCGGCAAGAACCGCTATCTTCTCCCTGTAGAGACAGCAAAGCCTCTTATCCGCCTTGCAGCGATCCCGGAAGGAATGTCCGGATTTGGGGATGGTGCGGTGGTCTTGGATACCCAGTGCGGCGCGGGAAGTACTTTGATGGCAGCTTCCGGGTATTTAAAGGATCCAAGGCTCATCGGCTATGAAAAAGATGAGGAAATGTGGGCTGCAGGACTTATTATGTCCAAGCTTCTGGGCCTTAAAATGGAGCTTCACCTGGAAGATGAGGCACCGGCCGGTCTGTATCAGTCCTGTGATCTGGTGATCAGCAATCCTGTTTATGGAACAGATAGTATAAGTGATGAAGCACTGACAGAGGACCTTCCGGCGGAACTGCGGACTGTAAGGGGCCGTTATCATCTGGAACTGATCCAAAGCATGCAGGCTTTAAAATATGATGGAAAGGCCATGCTCATTGTTCCGAATAGCTTCCTATTTGCCAACCGCGCAGAAAGCATAAAAGTGCGCAAATGGCTTCTCCAGTCTTATTCTCTGGAAGCCGTGATCTCTCTTCCGGAAGATACGTTCCCCTACAGCGGCGTCCGCTCCAGCGTTATGGTATTTAGCAAGCCTTTTATGTCCGGCGGCTGGGAAGGACATACCCAGCGGGTGCTGTATTACAGCCTGGAAAAGCAGGAAGAGAAAGAAAAACAGCAGCAGGAATATGACCGTCTGGAAGAGGTATGGAGCCAGCGGGACAGTTATTATGGAAAATGGGAACGAAGCCGCAGGGAAAAGACGGTGGAAAACCGCAATGGCGTGAAGGTTTCCGCTAACTGGCAGTATAACAGCTTCTGGTTTGCAGGTGCTGATGAGATCGAGGCGGGAAAATGGAATCTGCTGCCGGAAAACTATCGGCCGGAGGAACAGATTAATCTGGAAATAGAGGACCCGGCTCTTCTCTTACAGGAGATGCTTAAGGAGCAGGAAGAGATCACAAAGGAGTTAGAAGAACTTCTTAAGGAGGTCGGCTAAAATTGGAGAAATTAGAAAACTGGAAGCAGAGACCTTTAAGCCAGGTGGTATCCCGGTGGATCAGAGGAACCACCTTAAACCGTTCAAAAACGGATTATTATACAAAAGATCCCCAGCCGGAAAGCCTTCCATGGACAAGGGTGGGGGATATAAAAGAAGAATATATCTCAAAAACAGAAAATTATCTTACCAAAGAAGGGGCAGATCAGATCCCGTGGCTGGTAGTGCCAGAGGGCGCGGTGCTGCTTTCTGTATCAGGAACCATTGGAAAAGCAGCCATTGCAGGCTGCGATATGGTGGTAAACCAGGCGATCCAGGCCATGGTCTTTGATAAAGAACAGGTTTTGCCGGAAAAAGAAGAAAATGACTTTTCTGTACCGGTACTTTCCCAAACAGAACAGGCTGCTTTTAAGAAAACGATTCAAAAAGCAGAAAAAATAAGAAAACGGTTACAGAAAATGCAGCAGTTAGGAGCCAGATATTTTAAATCCATGTTGTCACTGGCGTTTACAGCCGGACTGACAGAGGAGTTTAGAAAGCAGGAAGACCTGGCGGATCCGTCTCCCTCATTGTTTATGGAAAGTTACGGGATCGGCACTGTGCGAAGCGTCAGCCAACCAACAGAAGGCATTACAGACTGGCAGAGCCGTATTCCGAAAGAACTGCAGTCACTTTTTACCATGCTGTCTGATTTCCAGATGGAGATCCTGCAGATCTACGCCCAGTCACAGGAGGCAATGCCGGTGCATACGGTGTTTAAACAGATCCACAAAAAAGGATATTCCGTACAGGATGCCGGACGGAACGGGGATCTACGTAAAGCCCCAGAAAAAGGGCTTTTGCGATGCTTCCGGGCGGCGGAGAAAATTATATGTGGAACTGGAAAAAAATGGAAAAACACAGCAGTTATATTCCATACCGGATGAGTATCTGCCGGACCGTATTATTTCTTATTGTTCCGGGGCCAACAGCTCTATGGAAGATATCCTGATCCGGTCTCCAAGAGCTTCTCTTGCCAGCGACCTGTATGACCTGTCACTGGCTGTGAACGGGGAAAATGGAGAAAGCAGCGTTGCCAGAGGCGAAGCGGCAGAGGAGATATTATCCTTTTATGAGCGGCTGGATGTAAACCCCAGAGTGCTGTTTCTGGATGCGGTTACATCCAAATTTATCTTACCGGCATTATTTGCAGTAATGCCTTTTGATATGCAGGATGACAATATCAGCGGAAAGGCGCTGCGGTATGCCGCTCTCAGGAAAAAACTTCTGAAACGGTTAAACATCCGTCTGATCCTTATGGCCCAGAACCACTGCGGGGAAAATACATTATTCCTCTATGATGAGCCGGATGTGCATTTTAATGATGACTGGAGCCGGGATTTTGTCCGTTTTGTGTATGCTATGTGCAGTATGGACGGAGAAAGCGGAAATGAGTTTTTGGTGGCTACCCATTCTGACCTGATCTTAACAGACGCTATGCCGGGGCAGATCCATTTGTTTGAGAATCCAACAGGCTCTAAGACAGAGGTAAAGGACCTGGAGATCTCCACCTTTGCAGCGGGCCGGGACAGTATTTCCAGACAGGTATTTAAGGCATCTGCTATTGGCGGATTTGCGTCAGATTCTGTAAAGTCATTTATGGAGGAAAAGGATCCTCATAAGCTGGAAGAGGCCATTTCAAAAGTTGGTCCTGGTTATCAGCGGTTCCGCCTGCAGGAGCAGCTTTATGCGCTGATGGAGAAAAGAGATACGACGCAGGAATAAACATCTTAGAAACAAAAAGGGGTGACAAAGGATGTTCTGGAACATAGATGTGAAAGAACAGGAGCAGGATCTGATGGCTATCAGCCGGTTCCTGCTGTCTGTTTTTGAGTTTGCGGCAGATCAGCCGGGAAATGTGTTCCAAAGAGAGGACTGGCTGGCGTTTTCACCGAAAAATGGTAAATTCAGCCTGGAAAGCGACCAGCTTTCTGATGCAGCCCAAAAGATCTTAAAGGACTTTTTCGGGTATTTTTATGACGTAGTCCTTTGCACCACCCATTTTCACTTAAATGACCTGTCAAGCCCCATGTACAGCATAAAAGAGCTGGTTAAGGATTATTTTAAAGGGAAAAACAAGAAGATACGCCGGATCTGCCCGGTGTGTTTAAATACCATCTCAAACGGGGAAACAGATGAAGATGTGGAACATTATTTCCCCAGATCCAAATATCCCTGTTTATGTCTGCATCCCTACAATCTGTATTTTTGCTGTTCTGCCTGCAACAGCCGTTTTAAGGGGGTCAAAAGCCCTTTAAAAGGGAAACAGAGGAACATTGGAACCATCTTTCTGCCCTATCTGGATACAGTAAAAGAACAGGTGCAGCTGGAATTTGAAAACCCAAAAGATAAAGACAGTGAAGTGGTAAAAATGCTTCCGGCTGAGGAAACGGATCTGAATGCAACGGAGAAAATAAAAGAATTTGACCGGTTATTTTCACTGGAAGAGCGCTGGAGCGGACAGCTGGAAGAATGCTATATGAGCCTTTATCTGTGGTATCAGGAAAAGATAAAAGAACGATCCGGGGAAATGAGCCTGGAACAGCTAAAGAAGGATCTGGAAGCAGATATAAAGCAGAATCAGGTCATGCAGACGGTCCAGCCGGGAAAATACCTGGAAGGGGAGTATATGAAATGGATCCTGGAAAAACAGCTTAAAGCGTTTTATGAGGAGCTGAAAAATTAACAGCACGCCCAATGGGCGTGCTGCTTTGTTTTACAGTTCTTTGCCAGTCAGCATCTTGTAGCTCTGGAGATATTTATCAATGGTCTTCTGGACAACATCCTCTGGCAGTGTCCAGTCATTTCCCGGATGAGAGGTTAGCCAGTCGCGGGCAAACTGTTTGTCAAAGGATGGCTGGGAATGACCTGGCTCATAGCCGTCTGCAGGCCAGAAACGGGAGCTGTCCGGGGTAAGCATTTCATCGCCTAAAACGATATTTCCCTCTTCATCCAGACCAAACTCAAACTTGGTATCAGCAATGATAATGCCCTTGCTTAAAGCGTAGTCAGCGCACTTCTTGTAAAGAGCGATGGTGTAGTCGCGCAGCTTGGTAGCGTATTCTTTGCCCTTTCCAGGGAAATATTTCTCCAGATGGTCAATGCTCTGCTCATAGGAGATATTTTCATCGTGATCACCGATCTCAGCCTTGGTAGAAGGTGTGAAGATAGGCTCAGGCAGTTTGTCAGATTCCTTTAAGCCTTCTGGAAGCTTGATGCCGCATACAGTGCCGTTCTCCTTGTAGCTCTTCCAGCCGCTTCCTGTGATATAGCCGCGGACGATGCACTCAAGTGGAAGCATGGTCAGCTTGCGGCACATCATGCTCTTGCCTTCGTACTCAGGAGTCTGGAAAAATTCAGGCATATCTTTTACATCGGTAGAGATCATGTGGTTTGGAAGAATGTCCTTTGTGTAATCGAACCAGAACTTGGACATCTGGGTCAGAACAGTACCTTTCTTGGTAACTGTATTATGGAGAATCACATCAAAGCAGCTGATGCGGTCGGTAGCGACCATGATCAGGCTGTCGCCGTTGTCATAGATTTCACGTACTTTTCCTTCTTTAACTGGCTTCATCTTTCTACCTCACAATGTTTAAATTTGATTTTGAGTTATCTTGTGTTGAGTTTCTGTTGACTTGTTTTTAAGTCTTTCTACCTATAGAATATACGTAAAAATTTTCAAAAATCAATAGTATAATTAATTTTTGTGAAAAATGACGTATGATATATAAGTTATACTAATTAAAAATCATTACTCAAAAAGGTAAAAAGGAAAAAATCCGTTCTGCCAGCCGTCTTGCAGGGATGGAAGTGACCAGTTCCAGGACTACACAGGCCATTCCTGCAGATAGCAACAGGTGGTTTATCAGTCCCTGGGAAGAGCATAGACGCAGGGAAAAGCCACGCTTCATAGGCCAGATCAGCCGCAGCCGCCTGTAATTTAGCATATCAAGGGCCAGATGGGAGGCGTAAGCAATGGCAAAATAGGGGGCCGCATCCGGGTAGATCACGTCCATGCAGGCTGTGAGCATGAACATGGCTAAAAATGAGTGCATAAAGGAGCGGTGGGGCTGTCCCGAGCCATAGGTGCAGATGATGATAAATGCCATGGCGCCGGTGAGAAGCCTTGCAATACTGCTGTTTCGCATGAGGCGTTCGTAGATACCTACATGAAGCTTATAGTCAGCGAAAATGACCACGGCGGTAACGGCGATAGCCGCTGTCATGATCTTGTCGGCTTCTTTATGGGCCTGAGAGGTTCCTGAGTCAATATCGCTGATCATGCCGCCAATAGCAGCAGCCCCCGCACCAGCCACTAAAGTGGACATGGAGGAGGGCTGCATAACTGCTAAAGCAGCGGATATACCAATGAAAAAATGTGTTCTTCCAAGCATGTTAAGATTTGGTCCTTATCTAATGTTCTATTTACAATGATTCCCAAATGAAAGGGTATCTTCGATTGTATCTTATCTATGCCTGAAAATCAAATGACGATTCTCTTAAAATTACCGGATACTCCAACCTGCAGCTTCTGTCTGCAGCCGTGACATATGGGCAAAAATACCATTTTCTTCCATAAGCTTCTCAGGAGAACCGGATTCTGCCACATGGCCGTCTTTTAACACAATGATCTGATCAGCGCCTGCTACAGTGCGCATGCGGTGTGCGATCAGCAGTACAGTCTTATTTTTCATCAGCTGGGACAGAGATGCCTGGATCAGAGTCTCATTTTCTACGTCCAGGGACGCAGTGGCTTCATCCAAGAGCAGGATAGGCGCATTTTTCAAAAAGGCTCTTGCAATGGAAATACGCTGGCGCTCTCCTCCGGAAAGTTCGCAGCCGTTTTCGCCGATGGTGGTGTCATAGCCGTTTGGCAGTTTATTTACAAATTCATCGCAGTGGGCCATCATGGCAGCTTCTATAACTTCTGCATCTGTAGCCCCTTTTCGTCCAATACGGATATTTTCCATAATGGTGTTGTTAAATAAAGTTACATCCTGGAACACAATGGAATAGAGGGAAAGCAGTGTTTCTGGATCGGTTTTTGAAATGTCCATACCGCCCAGCGTGATCTTGCCGCTGTTTACATCCCAGAAGCGGGCTGCCAGTCTGGAAACGGTAGTTTTTCCGCCGCCGGAAGGTCCGATGAGAGCTGTTACCTGGCCCTGCTTTGCAGTGAAGGAAACATCATCAAGGATCTTCTTGCTGTCATTGTGATAGGAGAAGGAAACATGGTCAAAAGTAATGTCACAGCCATTATTGGTCAGCTTTTCCTCGCCTGTCTGCATAGGGGACTGCAGGATCTCATTCATCCGCTCTGTCTGCACAGAAAGAGAAATAATAGCCATCAGGTTCTGCAAAGCCACCTGCAGCGGGTCGTAAATACGGGAGACTACAAGGAGATACAGGAAGAAGGTCATAATACCGATCTGTCCCTGGATCAGAAGCTTTCCGCCGATCAACGCAGTGGTTGCAATGCCCAGCTTTAAGAACATCTGGGCGCTGGAAACAAAGGCAGATGCACCAAGTTCTGTAAAAATAGTCCGTTTTTCAGCTTCTGCAAATTTCTCTTTTAAAGATGCCAGATATTTTTCCTCGTAGTTGTTGGACTTGATCTGGGGCAGTGTTTCCAGGCATTCCTGGATACCGTCTGCGCACGCCGCTTTCTTTGTAGGTGGCAAAGAAAGTGCAGTTATACTGGATGTAGGTGGACAGGCAGATCAGTGCCAGGCATACCAAAATGCCGATTCCGAAGAAAAGGATCTGGCTGCCTGAAATAGGGGCATCTGCTGTGTATACTGTATCAATAAACTGGTAAAGAAGGCCGGCCGGGATCATTAAAACCAGGTCGGAAAAGGTGCAGGCGGCAAAGGCCCGGACCATATCTTTGGCGCCGTTTTCAGAAAGGGCGTATTTATACTGTAAGGTTTTTATGATGCTGTTCATTTATTTTCACCTGCTTTCCATGAGGCAGCCATTTGGTATGTCTGCCACATCTGATGATAAAGCCCATTTGAAGCAGTCAGTGACCAGCATCTCATTTTCACCTGCGTACATTACTTTATTTAAGATAGTTGTGATCACGGGAGTGATAATGGTGTAGAAGATCAGGTTCAATATCAGCTGTGGTGTACGGGAACTGGTTCCTGCTGCGATGCCGAAGGCAATGATAATGGCAAAAATGGCGTTAATAGCAGTGGTAAAACGCAGCATAGGCGGGCGCATGCTTTTGGTGTAGGCAATGGTCCATTTGGAGTATTCATCAATGGCCTTGCGGAAACGTTCAAAGCTGAAAATAGTCTGCCCGAAGGTTTTAACTACCGGGACACCGCGGATGTATTCAACGGCTTCGGAAGACATGGTTTCCAGTGAATTCTGGTATTCCTTCATGGCGGCCTTCATATCATCGCCCATCATACCGGCCATGAATATAAAGGCAATGCCTACAGGCACCAGGCATAAAAGCCCCAGCCGCCAGTCAAAAAACAGCAGCAGGACGATGAGTCCTAAAGGGGTAAATATCATTCCCGCTTTGTCCGGCCAGATGTGGGCCAGATAGGTCTCTGTGGATGCGGAGCAGTCATTAACGATCTTACGCACCTTTCCGCTTCCCCAGTCGTTCATAAAGCCTGCAGGAAGCTTTAAAATATGTTCCATGACCTGGCAGCGGATATTTCGCTGTACTCTGAAAGCGCACAGGTGGGAACACCATAAAGCAGCTACATAGATGAGCATGGACAAGATAGAAAATGCCAGCGCCACCCATCCGTCATGGGCGATCCCAGTGGCATTTTCAAAATGGGGTGCAGTTTCAAGAACCTGGCTGATGATGCGCCAGATGAAAAAGAAGGGCACTAAGGCCGTAAGAGAGCTGATGGCAGAAAGCACGAAGGCAGCGCCAGTGAGATACCGGTAGCTTCCGGCATAAGCCATCAGCGATTTCATGGGTGATGAAGATTTCATGGTTATCCTTCCTCTCTTGATATTTCTGTGTTTTGAGCGAAGGCTGGGTGTGTCTGCTGCCATCTGCCCCCCTGGTGGGGGCAGATGAAACATGATCTTGCTCAGATGCATCAAAACACAAGTTAGTCTTGAATAACCATATAATATAAAAAAGAGATAAGATTATATATTCCGATTTGATTCAATTATTCCATTTCGGTCACGAAATTGGAGACGATATTCTGTAGGGGTTACTCCATAACGCTTCTTAAAGCTTTCCCCAAATTTGCTGGCACTGGAAAAACTGGCGTCCAGAGCAATATCGGTAATGGAACGGGTGCCATGTTCCCCGTCATAAAGGCTTACTGCCACATCGCCTGGCTCCACAATGCCCAGGTCATTTTCCGAAAACTGGCTTTCAAACCGGCCGTTGGCGCAGAAATTAATGGCAAGAGCATTTGCCTTTTCGCGAATCTCTTCGCAGCTGTCTGTGTGGATGCGGTTTTGGAAAAGAATGACGCCGGGGAATACGTCATAGTAGGTGGTAGTGCCGCCAGGCTCTGTATCCTGGCGATATTCCTGAAAAAAGACCCACGGATTTTTTAAAGAATTCTGGGCAGAAACAGGAGTCTGGTCCTGTTGTCCGCCGGGAATGAGCTTGATCTCTCCCATAAAATACCTCCTGAAGATGCTGGGGATCTGTGCGCATATATGAACTGTGTTTTCTAGTGTATGAGCATTCCCGTGCCGAAACTGTAAAACAGGATGCACCATGGTTTAGCCAGAAGAATGATAAGGATAAATTTCTTCACGGACATATTGATCAGGCCGGAAAAGTAGCATAAGTAGTCATCCGGCGCCAGAGGAAGGAGAATGGAAAGGCCGAAAAGCACATCATAACTTTTTGCTTTCCTGATCCGTTCTGTCCATACATTATATTTCTTTGAGGGAAACATGGCTTGCACTAACGGGATCCCGTAATGCTTTGCCAGGAAAAATGCAATAATAGAACCAGCGCAGATCCCCAAATAATTATAAACAAATCCGCCTACGCTGCCAAAAAGCAAAGCCCCGGTCACGCAGCCGATAAATCCCGGCAGAACCGGGACAACTACCTGAAAGGCCTGTATAAACACAAAAATAAAAGGTGCAAATATCCCAAAGCTGCGTATGTAAGACTGAAATGTGTCAACAGACCGGAAATTGCCCTTAAGACCAGCCTGGAGCATAAACAGACACAAAAGTACGCTGATCACAATGGCACTGTAGGTCAGCCATTTATATAAAACAGATGCTTTCACTGTTAAGATCTCCTTGGTAGTACTCACGAACTCCGTACTCACGAACCTCGCGCTTACGCGCTCCACTGCCTGCTTCGCAGGCGGTTCGTTCGTTAACAGCCCAAGAAAAGCAAATGCCACCTACGGTGTCGCTTGCTTTTCTTTTGGGCTATTACATTTTAAAACAATAGGAAATAAATGTGAAGGAAATTTGAACATAAGCTTAAAAATGGTATAATCCCATATTACAAAATCAAAAATCATCAAATTAACGATATTTTCAATAAAAAAATCATCAAAATGATTATTTTTATTGAAACGTGGAAAAATAATACTATAATAAAAATAAAGATTGAAACATGGAGAAAGACAGAAATGGACGAAAAAAGGTTTGCAATAAAGGAAACAGTGAGCGCAGAAGAGGTAAAAATGTTGCGCAAAAAGTTAGGTTTGACCCAGAGAGATTTTGCGGGACTTCTGGGCTGCTCCAAACCGACTGTAGAGCGCCTGGAACGTGAAGGAACGGTCACGAAAGGTCCCATGGCACTTCTGATGAAATTACTGGGTCGTGATACAGAATATATACAGACACTTTTGATCCCGCCAAGAGAATTGCCGGTCCGCATGTGGTATATGTATAAGGATACGCCATGTACATTGATCGATGTGGATGAAATGCGAAAAATTGTTCGCATCTGCAATTATGTAGATAATGTTCAATTTAGAGCATTTGGGGTCAAAGAAGATCCGACCATTGAGGATTATAATGAATTTTTGGAATCAAGGTGCTTTCCCAGAACAAGGGATAAAATGAAACTGGTACTGCGGGATCTTGGAATTCCATTTTACGATCCATATTTGATCGTCCAGAAAACAGAGGGAAGAATGGCGGAGGATGATTTTTGGCTTAAAATCGAGCGATAGGAGGAGTGACGATGATCGAGCTGTTTGAACAAAATGAGCGGATGCAGGACCGTCAGTCCTCAAAGGGAAATCAGCTGAAGTGGGAAAATGCAGGAATTTGGTACAAAGCAGATTATACGGGATACGAAGGGCTGGCAGAGTATATGATCTCCCATTTACTAATAAGATCCACCTTAAAACCAGAAGAGTTTGTGCGGTATGATCTGGAAGAAATCAAGTATAAACGTCAGGTCTATCAGGGAGTAAAAAGCCGTACTTTTTTATCGCAAGACTGGCAGATCATAACTTTGGAGCGACTGTTTCAGAAAATGTATGGAAATAGTCTGAACCAAATGCTTTGGCAGATGGATGATGCGCAGCAGCGGCTGCGTTTTCTGGAAGAACAGGTGGAACGGATGACCGGTTTAAGAGGATTTGGCATTTATCTGAATAAATTACTTACAATAGATGCAATTTTTCTTAATGAAGACCGGCATACACACAATATTGCTGTTTTAATGAATGGAGCAGGAATGTTTGAATATTGCCCGATCTTTGATAATGGTGGTGGCTTACTGTCGGATACAACATTGGACTACCCATTGGGAGAAGATACTTTTGACCTTATGGAAACAGTCCGGGCCAAAACGGTGAGTACGGATTTTGATGAGCAGCTGGATGCTTCAGAATATTTGTATGGATGTAATTTAAAATTTTTCTTTACAAAACGGGATGTGGATGAATTGTTGGATCAGGCAAAGGGATATTCAGATGAGGTGCGGGAACGTGTACAGACGATCCTGCATCGACAGATCGATAAATATGCATATTTAAGAGTAAATGACTAAAAAACTCCCGGTATATCTTTTAGTTAAGATGTACCGGGAGTTTTTCCTATACTTCATGATAAAACTCACGTATCATAGGATAAATGGTCTTATATTTCTTATAAACAGGTTCATAAGCTTTTACAGCACCCGGATCTGGCTCCAGGATGGTGCAGCCGCCTTTTTCTTCTAATACATGGATAAAGGACTGGTAATCTGGGATAATGCCTTCGGCTAGGAAAACACTGGATGCAATGGCAAGTGCAGGCAGCAGGTCCGGGTCTTTGTAAACGTGGACGGGAAGCCCCATTACATTGCTTAAGATCTGGCACCAGGCAAGTTCCCTTGCGCCGCCGCCGATGATGGAAAGCTTTGCTGCGGGGTGATTAAAAAGTTCTAAGCCGTGTCGGATGGAAAATGCCACCCCTTCTAATACACTTCCTGCCATGTCTGCGGCAGAGGTATTCTGGTTTAAACCAAGGAAAGAGGCGCGGATATGGCTGTCCATGATTGGAAAGCGCTCACCGGTGAGGTACGGCAGGAAGAAAACGCCGTGGCTGCCGGGGACATGTCCCTTTAAAAGGTGGGAGATATAAGCAAAATCCGGCTTGTGGTCCAGTTCACGGGATAAAATGCGGGCGATAAATCGGTGTACATTTCCGCCATTTAAAAATGGCACTACATTGATATACAGGTCTTTCTGCATGGCAGCCAGGTTAAAACCGCCTCCTTCACTGTCCATGCGTCCCTTTGAAACTGCTGCTACCCAGCTGGAAGTGCCAAGGTTTACATTATATTCCCCAGGCGCTAAAATACCGCTGGCAAGTGTGGTAGCTCCGGCGTCACCTGTGCCTGCGTAAACTTTCGTGCCAGGCAGATAGCGGGTATCAGCAGCCTCGTTTTCCGTTATTACACCTGCAAGTTCATGGGAATGGAGCAGTTTGGCAAATTTGTTTATATCCAGTCCGGCACCGCTTATAAGTTTCTCAGACCATGTTTTATGTTCCAGATCCATAGCTCCTGCTGTAGCGCAGGCGGTCATATCGCCGATGAAATTCCCGGTCAGTCTTGCAACTACATAGTCCTTGGAACTGATGAGAAATGCAGCTGTCTGTGCGTAGATCTCCGGTTCATTTTCCTTTAACCACAGGATCTTTGCAAGAGGCATGGAACCGTCAAAATGATTGCCGGTGATAGCGGTAATGGCATCGCCGCCAACTGCATTTTCAATGGTTTCTGCCTGGGATCCCGCCCGTCCGTCAGAATAGAGAATGGCATTACGCAAGGCTTTTCTGTCATTTCCCACCGGTATCACGTCCTGCATCTGACCGGAGAAAATAAGGGCGGAAATGTCTTCGGCAGGTATCTTCTCTGTAAGGGCATGGGACAAGGAACAGAAGGCACTGTACCATTCTTCCGGGTCCTGCTCCTTAAAACCGTTTTTTTCTATGGTATGGATCACCTGGCTTCCTGTAAAAACAGGTTCTCCGTCATCACGTACAGCCACCGCTTTTACTGCTGTGGTTCCGATGTCAAAGGTTGCAACTAACATGTTTTCTACCTCCGTGGTTTCATTCTGCCTGGAATATTTCAGTCATATCTGGATCAATTCTTCCCCGCACCGATCTTCTGGATTACAACAGCCAGTATAATGATGCCGCCGGTAATAATATTCTGCATAAAACTTGGCATCTGCAAAATGGTCAGACCGTTGGCTAAAACTGCCAGAACAGCGGCACCGATGAGAGTTCCCACTACGCAGGGAACACCGCTTTTAGAGACGGTACAGCCGATAAATACAGCTGCGTAAGACTGGAGAAAATAGCCTTGTCCGGCAGTGGTATTGGCGGAACCAACTCTAGAAGCCACAAGGGCACCTGCAAGGCCTGCAATGGCACCACAAAGGGAAAATGCCAGTACCCGGTAACGGAAGATGGGAATTCCCGCTACTTCAGCAGCTTCCTTGCTGCCGCCAATGGCATACAGCTTCCGGCCTGGAGCAGTATGTCCCATGAAAACGTAAAAAGCCAGGTATAAAACAACTGCCACCAAAGTGATAAACGGGATCCCTGCGATCTTTAAAATACCAGGAATGGTAAATGCCTTTGGAATGCCGTTAAATACCGTAGTGCCGCCGGTCAGTCCGTAGATCACGCCGTCTAATACAGTTCCCATACCAAGAGTAGTGATGAAAGATAAAATCTGGAAACGGGCAACTACAATACCATTTACACAGCCAACCAAAAGACAGATCACAGCAGCGATCAGGAAACAAAGGACCACAGGAACCTGGCGGATGGACAGTAAAGCAGCGATCACACCTCCCAGACTTACAATATTTCCGATAGATAAGTCAAATTCATTGATAGTCATAACAAAAGTAGCTCCCAGAGCCACCATAGCTAACGGCGCCGCCTGTCTGCTGATGTTTAAGAAGTTTTTCACAGTGCAGAAAGAGGCCGGGCGGAGAATGGAAAAAATAAGGATAATGACCGCCAGTGCAGCTACGGTTCCATAATGTTTAAATGCTTTCATTTTCATGTGTTTCCTCTCTTTCTGCTTCATAACAGCAGGCCAGTATGTCCGCTGGCTTTAAATTCTTATTTGGAAAGATCTTCCGTATTTTTCCCGATGCCATGACTGCGATCTCATCAGCCACTTCCAAAAGCTCTGTAAGGTCCGATGAAACGTAGAGAACGGCTTTATTTTCAGCCGCCTGACTGCGCAGCAGGCCGTGGATCTGTTGTCTGGTGGCTACATCCACTGCCTGAGTTGGCTCATCGCACAGCCATATGGAGGGGGACGTAAGCAGCGCTTTTGCAAACACTACCTTTTGCTGGTTTCCACCGGACAGTTCGCAGGCCGGCTGGGAAGTACCAACGCAGCGGATCTTTAAGGCATTTATCATGTTTTTCGCGGCAGAAACAGCATCTGCCTTTGAAAAAAGTCCCTTCTTAGAATAATGGTCAATGGAAGATAAATTCATGTTTTCTTCTACAGTAAAGGACGGGATCATGGCCTTGCGCCGCCTGTCTTCACAGATGAAAGCGATGCCCTTTTTAATAGAATCAACAGGAGTTGGCTTTTTGATCATTTCCCCGTTGATCTCAATGGTTCCGACGGATATACGCCGGACACCATAAATACATTCCAGAAATTCCGTCCGTCCGCTGCCGCAAAGACCAAACATGCCGGTAATGCGCCCGGTGTGGACTGTAAGACTGGCATCTTTTACAATGTGGTCGGCGGAGGCGAGGTGGGAGATTGTGAGTGCGGGAATGCCAGGCTGGGGATTTGCTGTAGCCGATGCAGCGCTATTTGTCATAGAAATATCTATTTCAGAAGTATCTTCTCCAGAAACATCAGTCTCGGATGCAGTTGCACCAGAAATCACCGCACCAGAAGCATACACCTCCGAATCACTTCCTTCCTCATTCCCACTCATCAGCCGAACCAGCTCCTTCTGGCTGGTAGAACCTGTATCACAGGTACTCACCAGCTCCCCGTTCCTCAGCACAGTCACCCGGTCCGTCAGTGCCATGATCTCTTCCAGCCTGTGGGTCACATAAAGGACCGCAGTCCCTTTTACTTTCAGGTTCTTTATAATAGAAAATAATAAATTCGCTTCCTTATCAGAGAGAGAAGCAGTTGGCTCATCTAAGATCATTAACTTACAGTCACTCATCATGGCCCGCAGGATCTCTACGCATTTCTTCTGGGCCGGAGTCATCTGGAAAATGGATTTTTTTAAGTCTAAATGGATACCAAGTTCTTCCCCTTTTTTTTCAGCTGCCATTTCCATTTCTTTCCACTGGATCAGGCCGCCTTTGCGGGGATAGGGCCGTCCAAGCCAGATGTTTTCCAATGCGGAAAATGCAGGTATCAGCACATGATCCTGGAAAATGATATTGATGCCCAGTTCCCGGCTTTGCACCGGGCCGAAATCAGCAGGAAAAGGAGCCCCATTCCAGGTCAGCTCCCCTCCGTTTTTTGTATACACGCCGCCTAAGATCTTGATAAAAGTAGACTTTCCGGCGCCATTTTCACCTACCAGGCCGTGAATCTCTCCCTCTTTTAGAGAGAGGTCCAGTCCCTTAAGGGCATATACACCATTAAATGATTTGTCCAGTTTCTTTGCTTCTAACAGCATTCTTGCCACCTGCCATTTTCCATAATCTGATCGTAATCCTTATCAGCAATAATTCCCCGCACCCCGTTTGGGGGCGCAGGGGACATATCCATTATTACTGAGCATTTTCCTGAGTAATAAGCTCTGCAGGAGCGTACATTTCACCTTTTTCAATGGTTTCTCCTGCATAATATTTTTCCATCTGCTGGCAAACAATGTCAGCCATACCTTCAAAATTCTGCTTTACAGTTGCCTTTAAGCAGGAACCGTCTTTAATCATCTGTACTGCCTGCTCATTTCCGTCAACGCCTGTAACAACTACTTCGTCACGTCCTGCTTCTGCTAATGCCTTTGCAGCACCGATTGCTGGTTCATCCCATGCTGCGAAAATAGCAGTGATGGAATCCTTATCAGGATTTGCAGTCAGCAGGTTGGCAGTGATCTCTTCTGCGTCATTAATAGGCTGTTCAGCCGGTACATGCTGTTCTGTGATCAGCTGAATATCCGGATATTCCTTGATAATGTCATCGAAAGCTTCACAACGTTTTACAACACCCGGATGAGGTCTGTGGGTCAGTGCGATCACAGTGCCTTTGCCGCCCATCAGGTCATCGAAGAGGTAACGGACGATCAGTTCACCCATCTGGTAGTTGTCACTGGTAGCATTGACCTGCATTCCGTCAATAAAACCGCTGTCGCAGCCAAATACCGGGATATCTGCGTCAAATGCTTCTGTCAGCTGGTTTGCAACCTGGTTCGGGTCTGCACTTACTAAAACAATGCCATCAGTACCGGAAGAAACAACATCCTCAATACGGCTTGCCAGCTCAGCAAAATCATTGGCAGTATCGATGACGAATACTTCTGCGCCTTCTGCCTCTAAGTTATCTTTGATAAAACCTGCCATCTGATTAGTGGTGACAGAAGTAAGATATGGGGTCATAACGGAGATCTTTTTGCCTGCAAGAGCAGAACCGTCTGTTGTTTTTTCACCTGCTTCGCTGGAAGCATCACCTTCAGAAGCTTTTTCAGTATCAGCTGCTGCTTCTGTCTGTGCAGTGGTCTCAGCCTTTGCAGCTGTTGTTTCATCTGCTTCTGTGGAGCAGCCTGTAAGCAGGATACCGGTCAGTGCTGCAGCTGCAGCCAGAGTTAAGAAATTGCGCATTTTTTTCATAATGTTGTCCTCCTGAAATAAAGTTTTTGTTTGTCAGAATACATTTGGAAAATCATTTTGGAAATAAAAAATCCCGGACATGATGTAAAAATCATGTCCGGGACGAATGAATCGTGGTGCCACCCGAGTTCACAGATATCGTTTAACATCTACGAATTGCTCTGCACTGTCGTGCTCCCGCAATTCTAAAAACATTCGTAATCCGCTCATTTTTTTCAAAAATGGCTACTTACTCATGTTTTTGCGGGTTCCAAAATCACAAATCCTCTTACAAGCAAGCTTGTATCGGATTTTTGACTTTTGAACCCTGATGTTACAAAAAAAGCAGCTATCCCATAATCGGAATATCTGCCACCAATCTGTCTCATTTTCAGAGTACAGAAAGTTATAAAAAAGCTTCGATACTCTTATCCTTTAACGCAGGAATCACGGCCTCAGCTACTTGCGAATGCGTTCGCCTGGCGTCTCACAAACCCATTCCATAAGGAACTCCATACTGCTTTCCACCACCAGCAGCTCTCTGTGATTTCATTCCAGATGTACTCTCTTTGCTCATCGACGTTACGTTTGAATTTTATGGTAATAAAGTAGCACAATTTATACTGACTGTCAATTAGTAATTTTAAGAATTTAAAATTTGATTTATAAGAATAAATTAAAAGGTTTTCTAAAGATTACCTGAATTACATTGACCGGAAGAGAGGTATGCTGTAACATGGTAGTAACGGAAAAGCAAGTCATATCTGTAAAAACCAAAACGGAGGGAATATCAAATGACAAGAGCGGAATTAAAACGGAACGCGCGGGAGAAACTTGGGGGAAAATTATCAGGTCCCAACTGGGTCAATGCGGTTCTTGTAATGGCCATTTTCTATATACTGACAGCGGCCATAAACGGCATTGCAGGCTTTGGTACACTGATCATGCTGGTGATCGGCGGTCCTTTAAGCTACGGAGTAGCAAAACTATTCTTACAGCAGTGCGATGATGGACAGAAAATGAGCCCGGGAGAGATCTTTACAGGCTTTTCAGAAGACTTTGGCGGATGCTTTATCTTATACCTGTTAAGATACGTTTTCATTGCGTTATGGTCACTGCTTCTGATCATTCCAGGTATTGTAAAAATGTACTCTTATTCTATGGCATTTCTGGTAAAGGCAGATCATCCATCCTATGACTGGAGAGAATGCCTGGATGCCAGCAGCGAACTGACCTATGGACACAAATGGGAGCTGTTTGTGTTGGATCTCAGTTTTATCGGCTGGCAGATTGTAGGAAGCCTGTGTTTAGGCATCGGAACCTTCTGGGTCAATGCATACAGAGAAGCGACCATTGTAGAGTATTACAGATACTTTGAGAGCAATCATGTGATGGACAGAGATTTTTAAACAGAATTTTGGATCACAACAGACAAACGGCACCTCATAGCGGGGTGCCGTTTTTACGTTCCAGATAGATGTGTGCAGATACTTACTGCTGAGCCTTATACTGCTCTAATGCAGTTGCCAGCTGGTCAGGACAGGAAGTTGGGCGTGGGCCGCACTTGATGCCTTTTAAGCGCTTGATAGCTTCGTCGATATCCATTCCTTCAACCAGTGCTGCAACACCCTGGGTATTGCCGGAGCAGCCGCCTACAAAATGAACATCAGTTACCTTATTGTCTTTTACTTCAAAAGAGATGGCTCTTGAACAGACGCCGTGGGTTGTATAATTCATCACTTGTACCTCCTTGGGGTTTAATATGCTCTGTTCCGTCCTTGACGGGCAGACGCCAAACTGTTACCATGTATTTGTGTACTCTTTTTACTGTTTGTACACGGTGTAAATTTCATTATGCTTCATGAAAATAAGATTGTCAAGATTTTGGTGATTAAATTAGGAGGACAAAAGAATGATCGGAATCATTGGTGCCATGGATGAAGAAGTGGCAATGTTAAAGGAAAAACTTACAGAGGTTCAGGTAGAAACAAAGGCTGCTATGGACTTTTATAAAGGAAAGTTAGAAGGAAAGGACGTAGTAGTAGTCCGTTCCGGTATCGGCAAGGTAAATGCGGCAATGTGTGCCCAGATCTTAGCTGACGTATACCATGCAGATCATGTGATCAATACAGGTATTGCAGGTTCTTTAAAGGCAGAGATCAACATTGGAGATATCGTACTGTCTACAGATGCCCTGCAGCATGATATGGATGCCCGGGCATTTGGCTACGAGCCGGGACAGATTCCAAGAGTGGATACACTTTCTTTTAAGGCAGATGAGAAAATGATCTCCCTTGCAAAAGAATGCTGTGAAAAAGTGAACCCGGAAATCGGCGTATTTACCGGAAGAGTGGTTTCCGGCGATCAGTTTATTTCTGATAAAGAAAAGAAAAAATGGCTCACAAATACCTTTGCAGGCTACTGTACAGAAATGGAAGGCGCAGCCATTGCACAGGTATGCTATTTTAACCACATTCCATTCCTTATTGTAAGAGCGATCTCTGATAAGGCAGATGACAGCGCTACTATGGATTATCCGACCTTTGAGGTACAGGCCATCCGTCACAGCGTGAACTTAATGGCAGAAATGATCCGCTGCTTCTAAGAATAAACTAATATTTTAAACCCCGTTAAGAATCGTTTCGTGGGAGAATTTGACGAACGATTTTAGGGGTTCTTAACTTCCAAAATAAAAAGCTGCCGTTATAATAAAGCTTACCGAATGACACAGACCTGCAGGTGTGTCGGCCGGAATAATCATTCTGCGATAAAAACAATTACATTTGCAGACAGTGAAACAGAAAGGGGAGCTTATATTATGATGAGCTTTTTACAGACGGGAAAAGCACTGTATGTGCTGGCAGTGATCTGCTTTGGAGGTATTTTCGTACGGCTGGCAGCCGGAAGCTTCTACAAAAAACTGATAAAAGAAAGCGCAAATATGGCGCTGACCAAGAACCGTTATCTACGGAACTTGAAACAGAACGCAGAAGATACATATAGAATTAATATGGGCATGAACAATGCCGCTGTTTATTTACAGAGACAGCTTGGCAACCTGAAATTTTTAGGTTTTTCCTTATCAGGACTGGAAAACCTGGCAGGCCAGCTGACACTGCTCAGTTTCCTTGCTGGCGGCGTATGCGCTTTCCTTTCTTATTGGAACCGCAGCGATAATTCCTATATCGTTCTCTATGGTGCAGCCGGTATTTTAGGCGGAATGCTTACTGTAGTAGCTGATTACGGCGTCAATCTGGAAGGAAAGAGAAATCAGCTTCTTATCAGCCTTCAGGACCACCTGGAAAATGTAATGTGGCCCAGACTGGAACGGGAAAGCAGCAGTGAGCGCACCAGCGCAGCCGCAGAAACAGAAGAACGCCGTGAAAATGGAAATGTGAGGACCATTGGCAGAGACCGTGACAGGAGACTTTCCGGTGCAAGAAGAGGCGCAGAGCAGACTGCAGCCAGCAGAGAAAACACTCGTGAGGCAGCAAACCGGGACAAAAAAGAGGACCGGTCTGCCAAGGACTGGCTGGATGACTTAAATCCGGAACAGAAGCGGATGCTTGGGGAAATGTTAAAGGAATTTTTGTAAGAAGAAAATCAAAGCAGGTTATGGAATTGATAACACAAATATGCTATACTAAAAGTTAGTTGGGAAATTTTTCACAAGTCTCACAAGTATGCAATCAGAAAAGGAGAGCGGGAATATGGGTAAGGAAGTTGTATTCGATTATTCAAAGGCCACCGGTTTTATCTCAGCAGAAGAGATGGCTAACTTCAAAAAAACAGTTATGACGGCAAAGGAGACTCTGCTCAGCAAAGAAGGTGCCGGAAACGACTATCTTGGCTGGATCGACCTTCCGGTTGATTATGATAAGGATGAGTTTGCGAGAATTAAAAAGGCAGCAGCAAAGATCCAGAGCGATTCAGATGTTCTGCTGGTAGTAGGAATCGGCGGTTCCTATTTAGGTGCAAGAGCAGCCATCGAATTTTTAAGCAACAGCTTTTATAATGTGCTGCCAAAGGATGTGCGCAAGACTCCTGAGATCTATTTTGTAGGAAACAGCATCAGCAGCAAGTATATTGCAGACCTTAAGAAGGTTCTGGCCGGAAAGGATTTCTCTATCAACATCATTTCCAAGTCCGGTACTACCACAGAGCCAGCCATTGCATTCCGTGTATTTAAGGAAATGCTCATCGAAAAATATGGCAAAGAAGAGGCTGCAAAGCGTATCTATGCAACTACAGACCGTGCAAAGGGTGCATTGAAGAACCTGGCAGACGAAGAAGGCTACGAAGAGTTCGTAGTTCCGGATGATGTAGGCGGACGTTTCTCCGTTCTTACAGCAGTAGGTCTGCTTCCCATCGCTGTATGTGGCGCTGATATTGACAAGCTGATGGAAGGTGCTGCTTCTGGACGTAAGAAAGCACTGGAAACTCCTTACGAAGAAAACCCGGCTCTTCTGTACGCAGCAGTCCGCAACATCCTGCTTCGCAAGGGCAAAGCAGTAGAGATCGTAGCAAATTATGAGCCAAGTCTTCACTATGTATCTGAGTGGTGGAAGCAGCTGTTTGGCGAAAGCGAAGGAAAAGACCAGAGAGGTATCTTCCCTGCAGCAGTAGATCTGACCACAGACCTGCACTCCATGGGACAGTTTATCCAGGACGGCGCACGCATTATGTTTGAGACCGTTATCAACGTAGAAGAATCTCCGGAAGAGATCGTTTTAAAGAAAGAGGATGTAGACACCGACGGCATGAACTATCTTGCTGGAAAGACCGTAGATTTCGTAAATAAGAGCGCTATGAACGGAACCATTCTGGCTCATACAGACGGAAATGTACCAAACCTGATGGTAAAGGTACCAGAGCAGAATGAATTCTATTTAGGTGAATTATTCTACTTCTTTGAATTTGCCTGCGGCGTAAGCGGCTACATTTTAGGCATCAATCCATTTAACCAGCCAGGCGTAGAAAGCTACAAGAAGAACATGTTTGCACTTCTTGGCAAGCCAGGCTATGAAGCTCAGAGAGAAGAGCTGTTAAAGAGACTGTAAAAAGAATAACCGGTATTTATAAGAGGGGGCTGTTTTTTGAAAACGGCTCCTCTTTTTATACTAGACGTAAACCCGTTACAATGGTAGAATGGGCGTAGATCACGTTGTGAAAACGAAAGGAGAATTATTAAAATGGGCATGATAGAAACAAAGACAGCTAATGCCATTCGCGTATTATCTGCTGACGCTATCCAGAAAGCAAAATCCGGTCATCCGGGACTTCCTTTAGGATGTGCTTCTGCAGCATATGAATTATGGGCTAATCATATGAGACATAACCCGGCAGATCCACAGTGGGTGGACAGAGACCGCTTTATCCTTTCCGGCGGACATGGCTCTATGCTGCTGTATTCATTATTCCATTTATTTGGATATGGAAACTTATCCATGGATGATTTAAAGAACTTCCGTCAGGTTGGTTCCCTGACCCCGGGACATCCTGAGTACGGCCACACTGTAGGAGTAGAAGCTACTACAGGACCGTTAGGACAGGGAATGGGCATGGCTGTAGGTATGGCTATGGCAGAGGCTCATTTATCTTCCGTATTCAACAAAGATGATATTAAAATCGTTGACCATTACACCTATGTACTGGGCGGAGACGGCTGTATGATGGAAGGCCTTTCCTCTGAAGCATTCTCTTTAGCAGGTACTTTAGGACTTGGAAAACTGATCGTTCTCTACGATTCTAATAACATTTCCATCGAAGGAAATACCGATATCGCATTTACAGAAGATACTGCAAAGCGTTTTGAGTCCTATGGATTTGGTGTATTCCAGGTAGAAGACGGAAATGATTTTGAGGCTATTGGTGCAGCAATCGAAGCTGCTAAGGCTGATACTGAAAGACCTTCTCTGATCGTTCTTCACACTCAGATCGGATACGGATGCCCGGCTAAACAGGGCAAAGCATCTGCTCACGGCGAGCCTCTGGGCGAAGATAATATCATTGCCATGAAGGAAAACTTAGGCTGGGAGAGCATGGAGCCATTCTATGTACCTCAGGATGTTTATGATCACATGGCAAAGATAAAGGAAAGCTTAAAGGCACCGGAAGAAGACTGGAACGCAAGATTTGCAGCATACTGCAAGAAGTATCCGGAAATGAAGGAGCTTTGGGATCAGTATCATGATAAAGATCTGCCTAAGAAGCTTTGGGACAATGAAGAGTTCTGGTCCTATGAGGATAAGCCACAGGCAACCAGAAACCTGTCCGGAGAGCTGTTAAATAAGATTAATAAGGTAGTTCCCAACCTGTTCGGCGGTTCTGCTGACCTGGCTCCTTCCAACAAGACCAACTTAAAGGGTGAAGGTGACTTCTCCAAGACTGATCGTTCTGGAAAGAACCTGCACTTTGGCGTAAGAGAGCAGGCAATGACTGCTATTGGAAATGGTCTGGCTCTTCACGGCGGCGTGATCCCTTATGTAGCAACCTTCTTCGTATTCAGTGATTACATGAAGCCGGTTGCAAGACTTTCATCCCTGATGAAGGTGCCGTTAATCTATGTTTTAACTCATGACAGCATCGGAGTAGGCGAAGACGGACCGACCCATGAGCCCATCGAGCAGTTAGCTATGTTCCGCGCGCAGCCTAACTTCCACGTATTCCGTCCGGCAGACGCAAAGGAGACTGCTGCAGCATGGTACAGCGCAATCACTTCTGAAAAGACACCTACCGCTCTGGTACTCACCAGACAGAACCTGCCTCAGTTAGCAGGAACCGGCCGTGATGCTATTAAGGGCGCTTATGTTGTAGCTGATTCCGCAAAGGAAACCCCAGATGCCATCATCATTGCTACCGGTTCTGAGTTAAGCCTGGCAGTAGAAGCAAAAGAACTGCTGTTAAAGGACGGAATGGATGTCCGCGTTGTATCCATGCCATGTATGGATCTGTTCGAGGAGCAGAGCCCAGAATACAAAGAGTCCGTTCTTCCAAAGGCTGTAAGAAAGAGAGTTGCAGTAGAAGCACTTTCCGACTTCGGCTGGGGCCGCTATGTAGGTCTTGACGGCGCAACTGTATGCATGGAAGGCTTCGGCGCTTCCGGTCCTGCAGCACAGCTGTTTGAAAAGTTTGGATTTACAGCAGAGCGTGTTGCTGAAACTGTGAAGAGTCTGTAATCATAATAACAAAATACCCCGGTGACTGCCTGGAAAATGGCAGCTGCCGGGGGTATTCTTGTGCCAACGATGCGCAATTTACGCAATGAGAAAATTTGCCACAAACCACCGCGCCAAAGGCGCGGTTAGCTAATCTATTCCTCGATCACCTGTATCTCCAGGTAATCAAAATCAATTGTTTCAATAAAATTATCCTGGGTAAACCGGGCTTTATCATGATATTTAAAATCCCGGACCGTAGCATCCAGCCACATAGGCTTTTCCAGGTCAAATTTATAGCATATCTCATCTAAACAGTTAAAAACCATCTGTGTTCTGGAAATAGAATAATCGCCGCAGCAGGCCACCATATCCTTCACCAGATGATTGTCTTTCATGATCTTTCCCCACATCCGAAACATGTATTTTCCAGCCTTTCTTTTTGGTAAATGTTATATGTCAGTATAGCATATTCTGATGGAGTATGTACAGAAGGTAAAATGTATAGGAAATGGATTGAATAAAAATATTCTGAATTAAATTGGAGGCGATATATATGTTTATAGGAAGAGAAAGAAGGGATAACAGGTGAGTATGGCTGTTTTATTACTTCTGTAGGTACATGGTGGGGAGTAGAGAATATCGCAGATAAGAATGGAAGTATAAGGGCGCAATCTGCGGATATTGATGTTGTAGCCTTGTCCGAAGTAGATAAAAAGGCTGTTATTGGAGAATGTAAATTCAAGAATGAGAAGATCGATAAAGGTATCTATGAAACACTGATCCGAAGAGGGAAGCTTATTGCAGGTAAATATAAGGTTTCAAAATATATTTTCTTTTCACTGTCGGGATACACAGATTGGTTTGGATCGTTATCAGATGAGGACGTACTGTTGCTTACATTGGATTCGCTTTATGAGTAAACCATCCCTTGCCCTGTTCCGGGATTTGTAGTAAGCTATAACCAACGACAAAATCCCCCGAAATTCGGGCGGCGAGGAGGTACTGGGCGGTGGAGCAGGTTATTACAGATCATGTGAAATTCCTGGCAGATGCAAGAGATGCGGTGTATCATCTGAATTGCGATAATGCCACGGCAAAGCAGTTAAAAGATCAGAAAGAACGACAGGAAAAAGAACTGGCGTCTGCGAAAAAAGCAGTGTCAGATTCTGTGAATCAGACCATTAAAAAGCGGCGCAGCGAGATTGATGCAAGCTATGATAAAGAAATCGCAAAAGGCCAGGAACGGCTGAAAAAAGCCAGAACCCAGCGTGAAAAGGCCAAAAATAAAGGAATGAAGGAACGGATCGCAGAGGAGACCAGCGAGCTTCGTGAGCACAACCGGGATCTGCAGGTGCAGATGAAGACCATGTTCCAGAAGGATAAAGTGCCTGTATTCTGCCGGACCACATTTTATTATGCACTGTATTATGCAAGGGGATTCAAGGAGCGTATGATCGGGTTCATTACTTTTCTGATCTGCTTTTTAGCACTTCCCTGCGGCATCTATTTTCTGCTCCCGGACCGGAAGATCTGGTATCTGGTACTGGTTTATTTTGCAGATATCATTATATTTGGCGGTCTGTATGTGACCATTGGAAACAGAAGCCGGTCCCGTTACCAGGATGCTTTAAAAAAGGGCCGGGAGATCCGCAATCTGTTAAATTCCAATGAAAAGAAGATCAAAGTCATCACTCACAGCATTGAAAAAGACGGTAATGAGGATATTTATGATTTGGAAAAATACGATGACGAGATCGCCTGCGCACAGCAGGAACTGTCCGATATAGCGGCAAAGAAGAAAGATGCCATCAGCAGCTTTGAAAATGTGACAAAAAATATCATTGCAGATGAGATCGAAGGAAGCCACAAAGCAGAGATCGAAGAAATGGAAAAGAAACTGAAGGAGGCGCAGGATACTCTTGCAGAGCTAGAAAGCAGCATCCGCCAACAGAATATCCATATTACTGATACTTTCGGACCGTATCTGGGCAAAGAATATCTGGATACAGATAAGCTTCTTGGATTATCAAAGCTGATCCAGTCAGGAGCTGCAGCGAATATTACCGAGGCCATTGAAATGGATAAGAATGGTCAGGGGAAGAGCGAGTAAAAGCCAGAATAAGGTATGAAAGAAGAGGTACAGAAAATAAAAAGTATTAGATGAGGGATTATAGATATGACATCAGGGAAGGACGGAATAAGCAGGCAAAACGGGGGAAATGGTATGTACAGAGTAGTGATCGCAGATGACGAAGTGCTGATTCGGATGTATATTCGGGAGATTTTAGAAGACAACGGTTATGAAGTAGCAGGAGAGGCAGAAGATGGTCTTGATGCGATTGCGGTGTGCAGGCAGAAAAAGCCGGATTTTGTTATTATGGATATTAATATGCCTGTAATGACTGGTCTGGAAGCAACGAAAGTGATCAATGAAGATAAACTGGCTGGATTTGTTATTATTTTAACGTCTTATAGAGACAAGGAGATTGCAGATCAGGCAGTCAATACAGATGTTATGGGTTATATTGTAAAGCCCGTAGATGAGGATACCCTGATTCCGGCGGTGAAGATTGCTATCAACAATTATAAACGAAGAGAAGCGATGGCAAAGGAATTTCATAAGACTCAGGAGGCACTGGATGACCGAAAGTATTTAGACCGAGCTAAGGGACTTGTTATGGAACGTAGACATATGTCAGAAAAAGAAGCTTATACCTATATGCGCAGCCTGTCCATGGATAAAGGCATTTCTATGACAGAATTGTCAAAATTGCTTTTAAAGGCGTATGAAAACTGATAAAAACAGAGAGGACATCTATGGAACAGACGAAAAATAAGCTGCTCAGTGAAATGATACAAAATGAGGCAGATAAAAAACTGGTGCAGTTGGTAGAGGAGAATACAGACCTTGTCTCTTCTGATATCTGTACTCTTTTAGAGGTGATGCACGCTCTCCCTTTTGTGGGAAATCTGGAGGGAGGAGACACATATATCAATGTACTTACAAGAGAAAAGAAATCTATGGTCATTGCCCAGTACAGACATCCAAATTATGATCTGTATAAGCGAAGCATTATTGGGGAGATCGAGCGCAGGGAAGATGAACCGGCAGTGTATCGGGCACTGGAGGAAGGCGCCTCAGGCCGTGGACTGATCGGTATTATTGATGAAGGAAGGATTGTGGTGCGTCATACCGTAAGCCCGGTGCTTAATACTGATGGAAAAGTCATTGGTGCGCTGACTTATGAATACCCGAACACAGCTTCTAACACAGAGTCTATCCGCATTATCAATAAAGGGGGCAATCCGGATCATTTTAATAGACAGCTGGGAACGGCTAGTGACTACCTGCAGGATGCCGTACTTCTTTATGATGCTAAGGGAATCTGCACATTTGCCAATCCTAAGGCAGAGATATTATACCAGGATAAGGGTTTAAAGATGCCGCTTATAGGGCACAGCTACAATGAACTGCAAATCACAAACTGCTGCTGGTCAGATTTTACGGAACACAGGGGGGTAATACGAAAAGAAGTACGTACACCGAATTTTATCATGGATGCAGTGATCAGCGGCATCTGGGAAAATGGTGTCTGTCAGGGTGCTGCGATCATTTTCAGAGATAAAACAGTGGTACATCAGATGGAAGATGAGATCGCTTACCGTGTGGCGTTGATCCATGAGGTACATCACAGAGTAAAAAATAATCTCCAGACCATTATTGGTTTGATTGGACTGGAAGCAGGCCACACAAAAGATGAGAAGGTTAAAAAATTTGCAAAAACCATAACCAATCATGTACGCAGCATGAATGTTACCTATGATCTTCTTTCTCACACAGGCAGTGAGGAAGTAGGACTGAAATCTCTGATCTTAAGGATCACAGATGTTTTACTTGAAAACAACTGTATGGGAGAAAATTGTGAGATTTATACGAAGGTTACAGGGGATGACGTAAAACTGACAGAAACAACCGCTTCTACAGTAGCGCTGATCGTAAATGAACTGGTACAAAACAGTTTGAAATATGCCTTTACAGGGCGTACACAGGGACAGATCCAGATGACGATTGAAAAAGGAAGCCAATATTCTTGGGTTACAGTACAGGATGATGGCTGCGGTTTTGATAACAAGAAGGTTTCCCGCGCAAATAGCGGCCTGGGACTTCGACTGATCAGCAGTCTGGTGCAGTCCAGCCTGAAAGGGGAACTGTTTATAGAAACAGGGGAAAACGGGACCAGTGTGCGGTTTTCCTTTTCCACGCCTCAAGGGGCATAAAATAAAAAGGCAGAACAATTTGTTAAACTATTGACAAAATAATACCTCAGTGCTATGATGTAGATACTTAAAGTGATATCTCTTTAACACTGAAAATTCAATTAGACCTGATATGCAACGGCGTATATCAGCACAACAGAAAGGCATCGAAGCCCAGAAACTTACTTACAGCAGAGTTTTTGGGCTTTTTTAATGCTTATGATCTGCGTGGATTTTCGGACGTTACCTGGAGTGCGGCTCGTATAATGGCTTTTGAGTCTTTAACGGGTCCCACCCGGCGGCGGTCAGAAGACCGCCGGAAAAACTTACGAAAATGAAAAGGAGTCGTTTCATAATGGAAAACAAGCAAAATAAGGGCGGCGGTTTAAACAAGAGCTTAAAACTTATCTTTGTTTATACAGTTGCCACAGGTTCAATCTTTACGTTCGTAAACTATTGGGATTCTGTCTTTTACGGATACTGCGGAAGCGGTACATTCCTTGCATTTGCGCTGATGACAATAGCCATTCTTCCTGTTGCTCTTGTATACAGTGAACTGGCTTCCCTGTTTCATACCTCCGGCGGTGAATTGATCTATAACACCGTTGGTATCAGCAAGCACGTAGGTTTCCTTGCTTCCTGGCTGATCATGGCAGCCTGGATCTCTGTACCGCCGGCAGTTGTTATGGCGATTATGACCTGGGTAAATAAAACATTTGCCTTGGGACTGGGAACCTGGCAGATGGTAGGCTGTGCAGCAGTTCTTCTGATACTGTATTTCTTAATGAGTATCCAGAATGTACAGTTCCTTGTTAAAGCACAGGCAGGCATGTTGTTCTGCAATATCACTGTTACAATTTTAACAGGATTTATCCTTTTATTCTCTGGTCACTGGCATATTTCCAACTTTGGAAACATTTTCCAGTCCACACTGGATTCTGTACACGGCATTCCGGGATGGGTCATTGGCATGGCACTTCTGATCACACCGTACTTTGGATTTGAGACTGTACCTCAGATGGTTGAGGAAGGCGACTTCCCAATCAAAAGCTCCAAGAAAGCAATCTGCGGTTCCATTCTTACCTGCGGCTGCATTTATGTATTCTATTATTTCTGCGTAGCAGGACTGGATGGATTAAGAGACATATATATGAATTTTGCACAGGATGGTTTCTTAACCATTGCTACCATGCAGAATGTACTTGGCTGGGCCTTCTGGCCGATCGTTGTAGGTATCCTTTCCTGCCTTTTAGGCATGGGCGCTTCCTTACTGGGATTCTGGATGTCTACAGTCCGTATGCTGTACTCTATGGCAAATAAGAACTTCCTGCCAAAAGTATTTGCGGTTGTAAATAAGAATCAGCAGCCTATGCTTCCAAACGTATTCCTGCTGGTGTTATCACTTATCTTTATCGTACTTCAAAACTCCTCTGACTTTATGAGCGCGTTCTTCAACCTGATGAGTTTTGGCTGTGCATGTGCTTATGCGCTGACCATGATCTCTGCAGTATGCATTCACCGGAAACATCCGGATTGGAAGAGTTCTAACACCGTAAAGGGCGGTGATGCGTTCCGTCTCTTTGCAATGTGTATCGCAGTAGCTATCGCATTCTTCTGTACATTGGGACAGGGAATTGATTCCTGGATCTGCTTTGGTGTATACCTTGGCGTAGGTGTTGTGATCTGGCTGTGGATGGTACTGGTAAACTGGAAGAAACATCCGGTAGAGATCGAAACTCCGGACGGTATCCAGAAGTTCTGATAATAAAAGAAAGTTAAACATTTTAAATGACATGGCAGACATGCCTGGATAAAAAGGAGCATAAACATGTCTGATACTAAAAATACAGAAACAACAGAAAATGAACCCGGCGGATTAAAGAAAAGTCTCCGACTGATTTATGTATATGCCATTGCTGCCGGTGCGATCTTTACCTTTATCGGATACTGGGATACCATTTTCTATGAATATTGCGGTGCAGGTACATTTTTAGGATTCATCCTTATGACATTGCTCATACTGCCCATCGCTATGGTTTATTGTGAACTGGCGCCTCTGTTTCCTAGAGCAGGCGGAGAACTGATCTACAACACAGTGGGAATTAATAAACATATTGGCTTCTTTTCTTCCTGGCTGATCATGGCAGCGTGGATCGCGGTTCCGCCATCTGCAGTTATGGCGATCGTTCAGTGGTTGTTCCACGTATTTCATATTCAAAGCAGTTTCCTTCTCATTGAAGGAGTTGCGTTGGTAGCTCTTATTGGTTACTGCGCTCTTAGTCTGCAGAATGTAGAGATTGCCGGCAAGATCCAGCTGTATATGCTCATGTTTGCCATTGCAGGCTGTATCGTGGCAACGGTAGCGTTCCTGTTCTCAGGAGTGTGGAGTTTTGACAACTTTAAGAACTTTTTCTACTCTCAGGTAGGAAGTCACTTTGGTATTCCATCTTGGATTATAGGAATGGCTCTTTTGATCACACCGTTTTTTGGATTTGAAACCGTACCTCAGATGGTAGAGGAAGGAGATTTCCCTATTAAGGATTCCAACAAAGCCATCCTTGGTTCCATTGTTTCCTGCGGCATTGTTTATTCCCTGTTCTTCTTTGGACTGGGCGGTATGCCGGTACAGTCTTTAGTAGAAGAAGGAGGAGCTGCTGTTAATGGTTTTCTGGCTATCACCATGATGGAACAGTTAGGTGGCGGTTGGAGCATATTTGCAGTGATATTTGGCGTTGCAGCCATCCTTTGTGCCATCGGAACCTGTTTGCTTGGGTTCTGGCTGTCAACAGTCCGCCTGATGTATGCAATGGGAGAAAACAATTTCCTTCCAAAAACATTTACCAGATTAAATAAACATCAGCAGCCGATCCTGCCGAATATATTGTTGCTTATTATTTCACTGGTATTCCTGCTTTTACAGAATGCCACCACATTTATGAATGACTTTTTCAATCTGATGAGCTTTGGCTGTGCATGTGCCTATGCGCTGACTATGATCTCAGCAATACGTATTCATAAGAAATATCCAAACTGGACATCTCCTTATAAATTAAAAGGTGGTAATTTCACCAGAGTCTTGGCCCTTGTGATTGCAATCGCGATTGCTTTCTTCTGTACTTTGGGACAGAGCGCAGGATCTTGGAAATCCTTTGGAATTTATCTGGGAGTAGGAGTGATTCTCTGGTTGTGGATGGTTCTTGTAAACTGGAAGAAACATCCGGTAGAGATTGAAACAGCAGAAGGACTGAAGAAATTCTAAAATTTAACAAATTTGAACCTGTACGGGAAACCGTCTGGCATATATAATAACAATAGTTAAAAAAATAACAATTTTATATGTAAAGGAGAATGTAAAATGGCTAAATTAGATGGTAAGGTTGCATTAATCACAGGAGCGGCTGCAGGACTTGGAGAAGGTATTTCTACCGTATATGCAAAATATGGCGCGAAGCTGATCATGGTAGACTTATCCCCGGAAGTAGAAAAGACCGCCGAAAAGCTGAGAAAAGAATACAATGCAGAGATCATTACCGTTGTTGCAAATGTAGCTGATCGTGCACAGATGGACGAAGCTGCTGCACAGGGTGTTGAGAAATTTGGTGAGATCAATGTTGCATGCTGCAACGCTGGTGTATGCCGTTTGGCTCCGTTTGAAGAAATGGATGATGCGACCCGTGATTTCCACATTGATGTAAATATCAAGGGCGTATGGAACACTTGCAAAGCAGTTATCCCTTACATGTTAAAGCAGGGAGGCGGCAATATCGTTATCGCTTCTTCTGTAACTGGTGATATCGTAGCAGATGCCGGTGAAGCTGCATACGCTATGACAAAGGCTGCATTAGTAGGTCTGACCAAGTGCCTGGCTGTTGAATATGCAGGCCGCAACATCCGTGTAAACTGCTCACAGTTAGGATATGCACGTACACCAATGGTTGAGAAGATGGCGGTTGAGTCCAATCCTGAAAATCCAGAGGCAGCTATTGCAGATATCGCTGTAGGTGTTCCTATGAAGCGTCTTGCAAAACCGATTGAAGTTGGCGAATTGTTCGCATTTCTTGGAAGCGATGAATCCAGCTACTTAACCGGATCTCAGATTGTTATTGATGGAGGCAGCACACTGCCAGAGACTATGTCTATTGGTACTAACTAAAAACAGCTTGAAAATCAACCAAAACCGCACTATAATAGTAAAGAACTGGAAAAAGGGGAGCTGGCAGTGAGCCGGCTGAGAGTGGGATGTGTTTCCCAGACCCGTAACCTGATTTGGATAATGCCAACGTAGGGATATAAAACCGAGGTCTTTTTATGATGTGATCTTAGCGGATATGTCTATTTTGGGCATATCCGCTTTTTGCGTACAATGAGCCAAAGTCCGCCCTTGCGGGAGACCTTGGCGAATGCCGCGAAAACCGGAAAAATGCGGAGCTTTTTTCCGGTCTTAGGTCTTCCAGGCGGCATATTGGGGGCACCACCTTATGTCGCATAATAAAACGTGGCCTGCAGGTAGAATGGTAGAACGTACATTGTATACACTGCGGGAATGCTGAGAAGGGAGAAGACGAGAATGAAAACAGCATTAACGATCGCCGGAAGTGATTCCAGCGGAGGCGCCGGTATTCAGGCCGACATTAAGACAATGATGGCAAATGGAGTATTTGCCATGAGTGCGATCACAGCACTGACTGCGCAGAACACAACAGGAGTAGAGGCAATCTTAAACGCTACGCCGGAATTCCTGGGACAGGAATTAGACTGCATTTTTACAGATATTTACCCGGATGCAGTAAAGATCGGTATGGTATCTGACAAAGAGCTGATCTGCATGATCGCTGCAAAATTAAAGCAGTATGAGGCAAAGAACGTGGTAGTAGATCCGGTCATGGTGGCTACCAGCGGGGCAAGACTGATCAGTGAGGATGCCATTGAGACCTTAAAGGCAGAATTATTCCCGCTTGCAAAAATTTTAACACCAAACATCCCGGAAACAGAAGAACTGACAGGTATGAAGATCACCAGTGCTGCAGATATGGAAGCAGCCGCAAAGAAGATCTCTGAGACCTATCACTGCGCGGTTCTCTGCAAAGGCGGACATAAATTAAACGATGCAAATGACCTGCTCTGGAGCGAAGGAAAAGGCCGCTGGTTTGCCGGAAAGCGTATTGACAATCCAAATACCCATGGAACCGGCTGTACTTTATCTTCTGCCATTGCTTCCAACCTGGCAAAAGGTTTTGACCTGGAGACCAGCGTAGAGCGGGCAAAAGATTATATTTCAGGCGCTTTAGCAGCTATGCTGGATCTTGGAAAAGGCAGCGGACCTATGGATCATGGTTTTGCCATTGATAATGAGTACACAAGGGAGGCAGAATAAATATGGAAAGAAAAACCTCTCTTTTTGATAACGGCCTGATCTGGTTTGGCGCAGGCGTTTCCCTGGCAGAGATCCTGACAGGTACTTATTTTTCCTCTTTAGGCTTTGGAAAAGGCTTTGCAGCCATTATCGTGGGACATGTGATCGGCTGCGTTCTCCTGTTTTTAGCAGGTGTCATCGGCGGAAAGAGCCGTTTAAGTGCCATGGAAACAGTAAAGAGCAGCTTTGGAAATAAGGGCGGCCTGTTTTTCGCCCTGTTAAATGTATTACAGTTAGTTGGCTGGACAGCGATCATGATCTACGACGGCGCTCTGGCAGCAGGCGGCATTTTCTCATCCGGTCACTGGATCTGGTGCCTGGTCATCGGCGCGCTGATCATTGTGTGGATCCTAGTTGGCATCACCAATCTTGGAAAGATCAATACCGTAGCAATGACCGCTTTGTTTTTACTGACACTGGTGCTTTGCAAGGTTATTTTCTTCGGTGGAAATACCATTTTAGCACAGCCGGATGACAGCCTTTCCTTTGGTGCTGCAGTAGAGCTGGCAGTTGCAATGCCATTATCATGGCTTCCGCTGATCAGCGATTACACCAGAGAAGCAGAAAAACCGGTGGCTGCTACAGCAGTCAGCGCTGTGGTATATGGGCTGGTAAGCTGCTGGATGTATGTGATCGGTATGGGCGCGTCTATCTTGACCGGTGAGTCTGATATTGCTCAGATCATGTTAAAGGCCGGTTTAAGTATTTTTGCTCTGATTATTGTAGTATTTTCAACTGTTACCACCACTTTTCTGGATGCTTATTCTGCTGGTATCTCCAATGAGTCCATTTTCCCGCAGTTTAAGGGACAGTATGTGGCGGTTGTAGTGACCATTATCGGAACCATTGGAGCTATCGTGTTCCCAATGGATGATATTACCGGTTTCTTATATCTCATCGGTTCCGTTTTTGCACCAATGATCGCTATTCAGATCGCTGACTATTTTATCTTACACAGAGACAGAAGAAAGACCGCTTTTGATACCAGAAATCTGGTGATCTGGGTCATTGGTTTCGTCCTGTACCGTATTCTGATGAATGTAGATCTGCCGGTTGGAAATACACTGCCGGATATGGTCATTACCATTGTGCTGTGCCTGATCGCAGGCGCGGTGCTACACTAAAGAGTTATGGATATCTGACGCCTTTGGCCGGGCAGCAGATCAGTAACAAATATATAGAAAATCCCCGTGTCTGCACACATGGTACATAGACACGGGGATTTTTGCTGCAAAGCATATTAGATCTCTATCAGCTGATGTTCAATTCCTTCTTCTTTCAATATCTCTTCCTCTCTCTGATGACAGGTAAAGATAATACACTGGTTGTCCCATGCTTTTGCCAGCCATTTCAGGGCGGTTTTTAAGCGGTCATCGTCATAGAGGGCGAAGCTGTCATCAAAGATCAGAGGCATACTGCCTTTATCACCGATCACAAGCTTGGCGGCGGCCAGGCGTACAGCCAGATAGATCTGGTCCATGGTGCCGCTGCTGACCTGTTCAATAGGAACCAGGCGGGTTGGCGTGTTCATAAAGATATTTAAGTCCTGGTCAATGCTCATACTGCGGTAGATGCCGCCGGTGATGCCTTCGATCAGTTCAGAAGCCGTCTTATTTAAATAAAGCCCGAAAGAATCACGGATGGTAGTAGACAGTTTGGTCATGGTATCCTGAGCCAGGTCCAGAGCATCTAATTCTTCCTGGATACGCTCATTATCCGCCAGAACATGTTTTAACTGTTCTGCTTCGTTTTTCTTTGCAGCCAGCTGTTCTAATTTCTGCTCCAGTTCCCACTGGATGTGCTGCTGTTTCTCGATCTCTTCGGATACCCCTTCTTCGGTCTGCTGAAGTTTGGCGATCTCCTCAGACATAGCCTTTAAGGTATTTTCTGACTGCTCTACGGCCTTGCTTAACCGCAGGAAACCGCCCAGTTTTTCCTCTAAAGCGTCCAGCGCTTCCTGGGAAATAGAAGCATCCTGAAGGTGTCTTGAAAAGATCTCCTGGAGAAGTCTTGTTTCAGCGTCCAGCTGTTTCTTAAAATGCCGGCTGCGCCCTACAAGCATAATGCCGGCGATCAGGAAAAGGATGCCGCACAGTCCGCATAAAAGTGCAGGAAGTTGCAGCGCAGCGGGTGAAAGCTGTAAAAATCTGGGGGACAGACCGGAAAGCAGGGAAATGCCTGTTTCAGGAGCCAGAAGGAAAAACAGGCTGCTGCCGATCCCTAAAACTGCAAGTAAAAACAGTAAAAATGCCCCTGCTGTACGTGAATGTTTGCTGCAGGCTTCTTTTGCACTGATATAGTCATTAAAATGTTCTCTGGTCTCATCCCGGTATTTTTCTATGGAACTCTGATCCGTAAACTGGCTGTTTTCCAGGATCTGCCGACCTTTTGCAGCCTTTTCCAGAAGCACTTCTTTTTCTTTCTGCTTCTTATCTAATTCCTCTTTTACCAGTCCCCGTTCCTGCCGTCTTGCAGTCAGGTGGTTGGCGTATTCCGGGGCAGATATTTCCTGCTCGATCCTGCGGATCTCACCAAGAGCTGCCGTATAGCTTTTGGCTGCTTCTGGCACAAACTGGGTCTCCAGCTGCTTGCGCTGGGCTTTTAAATAGGCGCTGGCTTTGGTAATGTTTAAGGCAATGCTTCCGGAGGTATTTAAGTTCGCAATGTAATTTCGCAGTTCTGCAACCATTCCGCCGTCTGTGGCGCATTTTAACTGCCCAATGCTGATAGTATTGTCATAGGCAGTTTCTGAAAGGCCGCAGCGCAGCTTGTCCCACAAAGTTTTGTTATTTTCTTCTTCTTTTCCTGTGGTTTCATTAATGACAGAAAGACGCTTGTCCCCTTTCTGGAAACGGCGCTCGATCCGGTAGATCTGCCCGTCACATTCTACACGCAGATATCCTTCGTAGACGCCGCTCTGGGTCCATGGCTGGAATTTGGAGTAAGTATCATTTTTGGAGGCCCGGCCCCGGCCCCGTTCAATGCCAAAGAGCATGCCTTTGATAAAGGTATGTAAGGTGGATTTTCCGGCTTCGTTTTTTCCGTAGATCACATTTAAACCATCCTGAAAGGAAACGTCCCGGTTATGAAATTTTCCAAAGCCGTCAATATGCAGACTGAGTATTTTCATGGGCTTAGCTCCTTTCGTCAGTGGTGTGAAGCAGAGCATTAACACCGTAATACAGTGCCTTTTTCTCTACAGGCCCCATATCGTCATTCTGAAGCGCCTGGATGAAAAATCCGATCATGTCACTGGAATGCTCTGCAAAGAGGGCGGAAAAATCGTAATCCGGCTCTGTATCGTCAATGATCTCCGAAATGCGGTAGAACGATTGCAGGGAAGATAAGTCAAATTCAATATCCGGGTCCCGCATGCCCTTGATGCGGAAGCGGTAGATATTGTTGATGCCCCGCTTTTTGATCTCGGCCTCAATGCGGTCTGCCAGTTCTCCGTTGGTGGTTTCTTTTGAAACATTTACGGCTAAAGGCATGTACTGAAGGGAAGCAGCGGGAACGAACTCCAGACGGGTCAGCTTCCGGGTCACGGGATGGATCTCACCTGTAAAATATCCGTGGATACCGGTTTCTGTCAGGTCCAATGGCTCCGGCGAACCGCAGTAAGCCATTTTATCCTCAGCAATCACCTGAGGTTTGTGGATATGTCCCAGGGCAATGTAGGAAAATGGGGATAACTCCAGGCTGTTAAAGTTTAAGGGCAGGTGGGAAGCATCGCCGCCGTGTGCCATAAGGATCTGGATGCGGTTGTTTAAAGGTACCTGAATGTCTTCTAACAGTGGCTTTTTGATCTCTGTGGTGTGATAGCTGAAGCCGTAAACTTCGGTATTGATATCCTCAAAATACACGGATTTTAACGTAGGATCCATGAGAAAGGTAACATTTGGGCTCCATGCAAAGCTTAAAAGGGCGGAATTATCCCGGATCCGGTCATGGTTTCCGGCAATGAGGATGACTTTTACATTGGGAATGGTGGTAAACAGATAGTTGACTTCTTTTAAGTCCCGCACTAAAGGCTGCCGGTGGAACAGATCGCCGCTGATGAACAGGCAGTCAGCCTGTATTTTTCCGGCCTGAGCAACGATTTTCTTAAAGGTATCTTTGATCGCCTGGGCCCGCTCGCTTCCCCAGGGCTTATCTGCATCGGGAGTCATTCCCCAGTGGATATCGCCTGTATGGATAAATTTCATGGATGCCTCCTTTTTAGATCACATATTCAAAAATGGCGCAAAACAGGGAAAATGTTTTGCGCCGGAGAGTGATTATAACTCGCAGTTGTTTACAGTTCTTGGGAATGGGATAACGTCGCGGATGTTGGACATACCGGTCAGGTACATTACACAGCGCTCAAAGCCAAGTCCGAAACCTGCATGACGGGTGGAACCGTATTTACGAAGATCCAGATAGAATCCGTAATCCTCTTTCTTAAGTCCCAGCTCATCCATTCTTGCAACCAGCTTGTCATAGTCATCTTCACGCTGGCTTCCGCCGATGATCTCGCCGATTCCGGGAACCAGACAGTCTACTGCAGCAACGGTCTTGCCGTCTGGGTTCATCTTCATGTAGAATGCCTTGATCTCCTTTGGGTAATCAGTAACGAATACTGGTTTTTTGAAGATCTCTTCGGTCAGGTAACGCTCATGCTCAGTCTGCAGGTCGCAGCCCCATGATACCTTGTAGTCGAACTTGTCATTGTGCTTCATAAGAATGTCAACTGCTTCGGTGTAGGTAATGCGTCCGAACTCAGAGTTGAGAACGTTGTTTAAACGGTCTAACAGGCCTTTGTCTACGAAATTGTTGAAGAAGTTCATTTCTTCCGGAGCATGCTCTAATACATACTTGATAACATACTTTAACATGCCTTCTGCAACACGCATGTTGTCATCCAGGTCAGCGAATGCCATTTCCGGCTCGATCATCCAGAACTCAGCTGCATGACGGGTGGTGTTGGAGTTCTCTGCACGGAAGGTAGGTCCGAAGGTATATACATTGCGGAATGCCATTGCGTAGGTCTCTACGTTTAACTGGCCGCTTACAGTCAGGTTGGTTGGCTTTCCGAAGAAATCCTGCTTGTAATCAACGGTGCCGTCTTCATTCTTTGGCACGTTGTTTAAATCTAAGGTAGTAACCTGGAACATTTCACCGGCGCCTTCGCAGTCACTTCCTGTGATCAGTGGAGTGTGCACATATACGAAGTCATGCTCCTGGAAGTACTGGTGGATCGCATATGCGATCAGGGAACGTACACGGAACACTGCCTGGAAAGTATTGGTTCTTGGACGTAAATGTGCGATAGTACGCAGATATTCGAAAGAGTGGCGCTTCTTCTGCAGAGGATAATCAGATGCAGACGGGCCTTCTACAGTAACCTCAGCAGCCTGGATCTCAAATGGCTGTTTTGCCTGCGGGGTAGCAACTAAAGTACCTTTAACGATAATAGCAGTTCCGACGCCTAATTTGGAAACCTGTGCAAAATTATCCAGTGTATCGTGGTAAACAGCCTGAAGTGTCTCGAAATAAGTTCCGTCGCTGATAACGATGAAACCGAATGCCTTGGAATCACGAAGGCTGCGGATCCATCCGCCTACGGTAATTTCCTTATCTAGGAACTTTTCCGGATTTTTATAAAGCTCTCTTACTGTAACTAAATCCATGATGAGTAATATCTCCTTTTCTCCAATACAAAATTTCTAAAAGCAAAAATGCAATATTACTGAGTATTATAAGGTATTTCACGTAAGGTTTCAAGGTTTTCATGCGTTTTAGCACAGTTACCTGCTTTATTCAAAGTTGTTTTCTGATAAGAGAAAACGGGATAACCGTCGGACTTATCCGGTTAATGGAGGGGGTATATAGTGTCAGGGAAAAACGGTAAGCACTATATGTTGAAAGAAGTGTAAAATATAAATAAATACGTCGAAAAAAGTCGGAAAACTGCATAAAAAATGTAAAAAATATTAAAATATTTGTATACTATTTACAGTGTTTGTGGTATAATAATTTTTACAAAATTATATAACAGCAAGAGGTGATAACGTGATTAAAAAAGAAATGATTGCCATGCTTTTAGCTGGCGGACAGGGAAGCCGTCTTGGCGTTCTTACACAGAAAGTAGCCAAGCCGGCGGTATCTTTTGGGGGGAAGTACCGAATCATTGATTTTCCGCTGAGTAACTGTATCAACTCCGGTGTTGACACCGTAGGCGTTCTGACACAGTACCAGCCTTTACGTTTAAATTCACATATCGGAATTGGTATTCCGTGGGATTTGGACAGAAATGTTGGCGGTGTGACGATCTTACCTCCGTACGAAAGAAGCAAAGGAAGTGACTGGTATACCGGTACTGCCAATGCTATTTATCAGAACCTGGAGTATATGGAGGCATATAATCCAGAATATGTGCTCATCCTTTCCGGTGACCACATTTATAAAATGGACTATGAAGTAATGCTTGATTACCACAAGGCAAATAATGCGGATATCACCATTGCTGCTATGCCGGTACCGATTGAAGAAGCAAGCCGATTCGGTATCCTGATCACAGACGAACATAACCGTATCACAGAGTTTGAGGAAAAACCGGCTGTCCCAAGAAGCAACCTGGCTTCCATGGGTATCTATATCTTCAGCTGGCCAGTCCTTAAGGAAGCCCTGATCAAGATGAAGGACGAGCCTGGATGTGACTTTGGTAAACATATTATCCCATACTGTCATGCAAAGGGCGACCGCAGCTTCGCTTACGAGTACAATGGCTACTGGAAAGACGTAGGTACTCTTGGTTCCTACTGGGAAGCAAATATGGAACTGATCGATATCATTCCTGAGTTCAATCTGTATGAAGAATACTGGAAGATCTACACCAAGAGTGATGTGATCCCGCCGCAGTACATTGCTTCTGATGCTCACATTGAGCGCAGTATTATTGGCGAAGGCACAGAAGTTTACGGTGAAGTTATCAACTCCGTGATTGGTGCGGGCGTTACCATTGCAAAGGGCGCTGTAGTCCGCGATTCCATTGTTATGCAGGGAAGCGTCATCGGAGCAGGCGCATCCATTGAAAAGGCCATTATCGCAGAAAATGTAAAAGTTGGTTCCGATGTTCAGATCGGTATCGGAGAATACGCACCAAGTACATATGACCAGAAGGTATATCAGTTCGATCTGGTTACTATCGGCGAGAACTCCATTATCCCGGACGGCGTAAAGATCGGAAAGAATACCGCCATAGCAGGCGAGACCACCGTAGGCGACTATCCTGATGGATTACTGGCAAGCGGAAATTACATTATAAAGGCAGGTGGCGTGAAATGAGAGCAATCGGTATCGTATTAGCAGGTGGTAACAGCAAGAGGATGCGGGAACTGTCCAGTAAAAGAGCAGTGGCTGCTATGCCGGTTGCAGGAAGCTACCGCAGTATTGACTTTGCATTAAGCAATATGACAAACTCCCACATTCAGAATGTGGCTGTATTTACACAGTATAACTCCAGATCCTTAAACCTTCATTTGAGTTCCTCCAAATGGTGGGATTTCGGACGTAAGCAGGGCGGACTGTATGTATTCACACCATCCATTACTCCTGAAAACGGAGACTGGTATCGTGGTACAGCAGATGCTCTCTGCCAGAACCTGACCTTCTTAAAGAACAGCCATGAGCCGTATGTAGTTATCACTTCCGGCGATGGCGTTTATAAGCTGGATTATAACAAGGTTCTGGAATACCATATTGAGAAGAAAGCAGATATCACCGTTGTCTGCAAGGATATGGAAGAGGGAACAGATGTTACCCGTTTTGGGTGCGTTAAGTTAAATGATGACGGACGCATCACTGATTTTGAAGAAAAGCCAATGGCTTCTGACGCTACCACCATTTCCTGTGGTATTTATGTCATCCGCAGAAGACAGCTGATCGAACTGTTAGAGCGCTGTGCAGCAGAGGACAGATACGACCTGGTAAATGATATCCTGGTACGTTATAAGAACTTAAAGAGGATTTATGCTTATAAGTTAGACAGCTACTGGAGCAATATCGCTACCGTTGATTCTTACTATAAGACCAACATGGATTTCTTAAAGCCGGAAGTAAGAGATTATTTCTTCAAACAGTATCCGGATGTTTATACTAAGGTCGATGATCTTCCGCCGGCAAAATACAATCCGGGTGCTGTTGTTAAAAACAGCCTTGTATCCAGTGGTTGTATTTTAAATGGTACGGTGGAAAATTCCATCCTCTTTAAGAAAGCATACGTTGGAAACAACTGCATCATTAAAAATTCTATCATCTTAAATGACGTTTATATCGGTGATAATACGGTGATTGAAAACTGTATCGTTGAGAGCCGGGACACCATCCGTGCCAACACAACACATATTGGAACACCTGAAAATATTAAGATCGTCATTGAGAAGAACGAACGCTACACACTGTAGCAAAGTTACATCAAAGTGCGGCTCGTTCTTCTGATTCCTGCAGAAGAGGTGCAGCACGGGGGCTGACGGAGGAAACGGAAGGAGTATTGAAGCATGCAGGTAACAGACGTGAGAGTAAGACGGGTGGAGAAAGAAGGGAAGATGAAAGCAATCGTCTCCATTACCTTAGACAATGAATTCGTGATCCACGATATCAAAGTGATCGAAGGTGAGAAGGGACTGTTTATCGCCATGCCAAGCCGCAAGGCAGCAGACGGCGAATATCGCGACATTGCCCATCCTATCAATTCCGGTACAAGAGAAATGATACAGACTATCATTTTGGATAAGTACGAGAGTACATTGTTAGAAAATGAAGAAGAAGCACTTGCATAAGCGGTGATGAATAGGTTACAGTAAGATACCCCGGACCGGTGGATGTTGATCGGTCCGGGGTGTTTTTTGCAGAAATATCAGAGATGATAAAACCGAAAAAATTAAAAAATAAGGTATAAGCTTAAGAAAATAAAGCAAAGTTCGCTAAAATAGCATTAAAACAGAAAAAAAACAGGAAGAACTTGACTTTTTAAAGCTATAGTGATATTATGCGTGAAAGACAAAGGAGTCTGCATCAAAGGAGAAAGGGCAGGCTCTTTTTGTATAATGTGATATCAGGAGATGAATGATAAGATGAAGAGGATTGGTCTGATTCCTTTATATGATGATGAAAGGGACAGTTATTGGATGCTTCCCGGATATATGAAAGTGCTTGAAGCATGTAATGCGCTGCCGATCATGCTTCCGCTGACCACAGATCATGCAGAGCTGGATGAGTGCTTCCGGCTTTGTGACGGCATTCTGATGACCGGCGGTCATGATGTAGATCCGGCGTTGTATGGAGAGACTGCCGCAGAAAGCTGCGGTATCCCGTGTTGCAGCCGCGATCAGATGGAAGGATATTTGTTTAAGAAGGCATTACAGGAGGATAAACCGGTTCTGGGTATCTGCCGGGGCATACAGCTTATGAACGTGCTGCTGGGCGGCACTTTATATCAGGATCTTCCTTCTGAACATCCGTCACAGACGGAACATCATATGACAGCTCCCTATGACCGGCCGGTGCATAAAGTTACCGTAAAAGAGGGAACACTTCTGGCAGGACTGATCGGTGCCGGAGAGCATGGGGTAAACAGTTATCATCATCAGGCTGTTAAGGATCTGGCCCCGAAAGCTGAGGCTATGGCATACTCAGAGGACGGGCTGGTGGAAGCGATTACGGTGCCGGATAAAACCTTTATTGTGGGAGTGCAGTGGCATCCGGAATTTGCCTTTGAAAGGGATCCCGACTGCAAGGCAGTCGTGCAGGCGTTTGTGGATGCCTGCAGGACGCAGGATAATTAGATCCCAGGCCGCAGGGACGGCTGTGAGGATAGATCAGATGGAAGGTTTCTTCCGTCAGGTAAAAGAGAGGAGAATCATATTATGAAAAAGAAAACATGGATCATGGTAATGGCAGCAGCAATGGCAGCAGCAATGACTGCATGCGGAAACTCCGGAAGTACAACCGCAGATACTACCGCTGCAGGTACGACGGCAGCAGAGTCAAAGGCAGAAGAAACAACTGCAGAGGCAGCATCCACAGAGGCGGCAGCGGCTTCTGATAAGACCTGGATCATTGCAACAGATACTGCATTTAAGCCATTTGAGTACACAGATGAAAGCGGAAATTTCGTAGGAATCGATATGGATATCCTGAAAGCAGTGGCAGAGGATCAGGGATTTAACTATGAGGTGCAGGTACTTGGCTGGGATGCTTCTATCGCAGCATGCCAGGCCGGTCAGGCAGATGGAATGATCGCAGGTGCATCTATTACAGATGAACGTAAGAGCTCCGGCTGGATCTTCTCTGACGGCTACTATGATGCAAATCAGAGCATGGCTGTTGCAGAAAGTTCTGATATTGCAGGATTTGACGGTCTGAAGGGCAAGAAGGTGGCAGTTAAGACAGCTTCTATGAGTGCAGATTATGCAGAAAGTCTGAAGGATGAATATGGCTTTGAGATCACTTATTTTGAGGATTCACCAACCATGTACCAGGCAGTTGTAGGAGGCCAGGTGGCAGCATGCTTCGATGATACTCCTATTATGGCAAGCAACATCAAGGATACCGGTATTGCTATGAAGCTGGTGGACGGAACAGGAAATGATCCGGCTGAATATGGTTTTGCAATCTTTGATGACAGCAAGAAGGAGCTGATCGACCTGTTTAATGCGGGCCTTAAAGACATCAAGGAAAATGGTACCTATGATGAGATCATCGCAAAGTATTTAGGAGAGTAACAGACATTGATAAAGAAGGGTGAGGTATTATGATCAAGATTATCACCACTTACGGAGAGCTTCTTCTGCTGGCAATGGGGCGGACGCTGCTGCTTGCGTTCTTAGGTTTGATATTTGCGTGTATTCTGGGAATGGCATTCGGACTTCTCAGTGTAGTAAAAAATAAGGTATGCAACGTCATTGCACAGATCTTCGTATTCGTAATACGTGGTGTGCCGATGATCGTGCTGGCGTTCTTTGTATTTTTTGGTATTCCCTATCTGCTCAACAGTATCTGGGGCATTGGAAATGGATTTACACTGTCAGCGCTTCAGGCCGGTGTTATCTGTCTTGCCTTAAACTGCGGTGCATATATGGCCGAGATCATCCGCGCCGGTATCCAGTCTGTGGATATCGGCCAGATGGAAGCCGGAAGGTCTCTGGGACTTCCATACTGGAAAACAATGCGAAAGATCATTCTCCCACAGGCGATCCGCACCATGATACCAAGCATCATCAACCAGTTTATCATCACAGTAAAGGATACATCGATTCTGTCTGTAATCGGTTTTCCGGAACTGGTTCTGGCTGCAAAAAATGTGCAGGCGAACACATTCCGGTCTTTTGAGACCTGGGCGATCGTGGGAATTATGTACCTGATCGTGATCACTGCGCTGTCTTATATTGCAAAGATCGTAGAGAGGAGGATGAACCGTGGAGTTAAACGATAAAAATGTCAAAGTCCGGGTAAAAAAGCTTCGGAAGTGCTTCGGAGACCTGGAGGTTCTGCGGGATATCTCCACAGAGATCCATGAAGGAGAGGTAGTGGTTATCTTAGGACCGTCCGGATCCGGAAAATCTACCTTCCTGCGCTGCTTAAACAAGCTGGAGACAACGACTGCCGGAGAGATCTGGGTAGACGGCGTGAATATTTCGGATCACAAAGTGAATATGAATAAAGTGCGGGAGAACATCGGCATGGTGTTCCAGCATTTCAACCTGTTTAATAATATGGATGTGCTCCACAATCTTATGCTGGCTCCGGTGGAATTAAAAAAGGCGGATCAGAAAGAAGCCAGAGAGCGGGCACTGGCAATGTTAAAGCGGGTAGATCTGGCAGAAAAAGCAGATTCATATCCGGCCCAGCTTTCCGGAGGTCAGAAACAGCGTGTTGCCATTGCAAGGGCACTTTGCATGAAACCGGATATTATGTTATTTGATGAGCCGACCTCAGCTCTGGATCCGGAGATGGTTGGTGAAGTACTGGCAGTTATGAAACAGCTGGCAGCAGAAGGCATGACCATGGTTATCGTAACCCATGAGATTGGATTTGCCAGAGAAGTGGCTGACCGTGTTATATTTATGGATGGCGGTTACATTGTAGAAGAAGGAACACCTGAGGAAGTCATCTTAAATCCCAAAGAAGCACGTACTATCAGTTTCCTGAATAAGGTACTTTGATCGGAGGTGCAGGCATGGAAAAATATGTGATCACCATTTCCAGACAGTACGGTTCCTTTGGACGGCTGGTGGCAAAGGAACTTTCCCGGCAGCTTCACATTGATTTTATGGATCGGGATATTGTGGAGGAAACTGCGAAACGGATGAATACATCCATTAAGGAGATCAGCCACGAGGAAGAAGATACACGTTCCTGGTTTTCTTATCACAACTATCCTTTTGGTCTGGGAACTCCGGATGTGCAGGATGAGATCTTTCTGGTGCAGCAGAGCATCATCCGGGACTTTGCCCGGAAAGGCTCCTGTATCATTGTAGGACGCTGCGGAGCTTACTGCCTGAGGGAAGAAAAACGGCTTTTGCGCGTCTATATTTATGCGCCTTATGAAGTACGCGTGAAGAACTGCGTGGAGTATTTCGGCATGACGGAAAAGGAAGCAGTGAAGGCTGTAAATGAGGCGGATAAAGCCAGAGAAAGTTACCATAAGAAATATATTCCCGGATATAAGAGCGATACTTTAAACAGCGATCTTTGCATTAACAGTGCATATTACAGTATTGACGAGGCCGCAGAGCTGATCACAAAGGCTGCACAGATTAAATTCGGAGAGCTGCAGTGATCGGAGTTAAAAGCATACAAATTTTTTTAGGTTATTGTGATTTTTCTCAAAACAAGATAGAATAAGAGTGAGATCTTTTTTGATCAAAGAAGGAAACATCATAGACCGAGTGTTTAGCAAAAAGGAGTTTTGAGAATGAATTACGATGTAATTATTGTAGGGGCCGGTCCCGGCGGAATTTACTCTGCTTATGAGCTGATGAAGAAGTGCGGCGATAAGAAAATTGCTGTATTTGACTCCGGATATTCGTTAAAGAAACGTCATTGCCCTATTGACGGCGAGAAGATCAAAGCCTGCATCAAGTGCAGATCCTGCTCGATTATGAGCGGTTTCGGCGGCGCGGGTGCATTTTCTGATGGTAAATATAATATCACCAATGATTTCGGCGGTACTTTGTATGAATACATTGGCAAGAAAACAGCTACGGAGCTGATGGAATATGTAGATGAGATCAATATGGCCCACGGCGGCGAAGGCACCAAGATGTATTCCACTGCCGGGACCGGTTTAAAGAAAGTCTGTTTACAGAACCGCCTGAAGCTGTTAAATGCTTCTGTACGTCATCTGGGAACGGATATTAATCTGGTTGTACTGGGACAGTTATACGATGAGTTAAAAGAGCATGCAGACTTTTATTTTGAGTCTCCTGTAAGCCATATTGAGTGCCTGGAAGACGGTGGATACAGAGTATGGAGCAATGACAAGTCTTATGACTGCAAAAAATGTATCGTATCGGTAGGGCGAAGCGGAAGTAAGTGGATGGAGCATATCTGTAAGGAACTGGATATTCCTACAAAATCCAATCGTGTGGATATCGGTGTTCGTGTGGAGCTTCCTGCCGTGCTGTTTGCCCATCTGACAGATGAGCTGTATGAAAGTAAGATCGTATATCGTACAGAGAAGTTTGAGGATAATGTGCGTACCTTTTGTATGAACCCAAAGGGCATCGTTGTAAATGAAAATACAAACGGCATCGTTACTGTAAATGGCCACAGCTATGAGGATCCAGAGAAGCAGACAGAGTGTACAAACTTTGCACTGTTAGTTTCCAAGCACTTTTCTGAACCCTTTAAGGACAGCAACGGCTACGGCGAAAGCATTGCCCGTCTCTCCAATATGTTAGGCGGCGGTGTCATTGTACAGCGTTTCGGCGACCTGATCCGGGGAAGACGAAGCACTCCAAAGCGTATAGAGGAGAATGTTTTTGTGCCGACTCTTTCTGCAACACCGGGTGATTTAAGTCTTGTTCTTCCAAAGCGTATCTTAGACGGCATCATCGAGATGATTTATGCTCTGGATAAGATCGCACCTGGAACTGCAAACGATGATACTTTGCTTTACGGCGTGGAAGTAAAGTTCTACAACATGGAAGTAGACGTAGATGAAAATCTGGAAAGCCGCCACAAAGGCCTTTATATCATCGGCGACGGCAGCGGCGTCACCCATTCCCTTTCCCATGCGTCAGCAAGCGGTGTGTATGTAGCACGTAAGATCGCGGAAAGCCTGGAAGGATAGGT
>CAVIPV010000003.1:0-51712 GCA_963644495.1 Prevotella sp.
ACTGCGGAGCGCGACGAGCGGCTTTGAGGCCGTACTTCTTTCTTTCCTTCATTCTTGGGTCTCTGGTTAAGAAACCTGCTTTCTTCAGAACTGGTCTGTAATCAGCGTCTGCCTGAAGAAGTGCTCTGGAGATACCGTGACGAATTGCACCGGCCTGTCCTGTTGTGCCGCCGCCGCGAACGTTTACTAATACATCGAACTTGTCAACTGTCTCAGTTGCAACTAATGGCTGACGAACGATCAGCTTTAAAGTTTCAAGACCAAGATACTCATCGATGTCTCTCTTGTTGATGGTGATGTTACCTGTACCTGGTACTAAATATACTCTGGCGATAGATTTTTTTCTTCTGCCTGTTCCGTAAAATTTTGCGCTAGCCATGATACTTTCTTCCTCCGATCCTCATTAAAATGTTAAAACTTCTGGTTTCTGTGCTGCCTGCTCATGCTCTGGGCCTGCATATACATGAAGCTTTGTAAACATGCTTCTTCCCAGAGGTCCCTTTGGAAGCATACCCTTAACTGCTAACTCTACAACCTTCTCTGGCTTCTTAGCCATCATCTCACGCAGAGTGGTTTCTCTCATACCACCTACGTAATCAGAGTGGTTGTAATATACTTTCTGATCTAACTTCTTGCCGGTAACTTTTACCTTATCAGCATTAACTACGATCACATAATCGCCGCAGTCGATGTGTGGGGTAAAGATTGGCTTATTCTTTCCTCTTAAAACTTTAGCTACCTCAGATGATAAACGTCCTAATGTATAACCTGTAGCATCAACTACATACCATTTTCTCTCAATTGTCGCTGGACTAGCCATAAAACTCTTCATTGGTTAACCTCCTGTTAATTTCAACCTAAATTACATCTTCTCAGATGATTGCTATATGTGATAAATATTGGGAAGTATTTATCAATGAAATGCTCCGCTCCGGGGCTTTGGATGAGCATTTACTCTCAACGTCACAGTTTCTTATTATATAATATCTGTTTTCTCATGTCAAGCCATTTTCCTGGCTAAATTCCTATATTTTCAAGGATTTTTTGTTTTTAATCCTAATATTCCATTCCAACTAACATCAGACCTTTGGCCGATGCTGTAGGGCCTGCTGCCGCACGGTCGCATGCTGCAAGGATATCCGGTATTTCCTCCGGCTTTCTCTGTCCCATACCCACTGCCATAAGTGTTCCGGCAATGATCCGGACCATATTATAAAGGAAGCCATTTCCACGTACCCGGATGGTGATCACATCATTCTTATCTTTTTCTATATCAATGCTGTATACAGTACGCACAGTATCTAACACCTGGGTACGCACATTACAAAAGCTTTTGTAATCATGTTCTCCTGTCAGCAGTGCTGCCGCCTGGCGCATTTTATCAAGATCCAGATCAAAATGGCAGAAATGAGTGTACAGCCGCAGAGACGGCACTTCCATTTTGCGGTTTAAGATCTTATACTCATAAGTCTTGGTGCAGTGGTGCTTTCTTGGGTGCCAGTCCGGCTCCACTTCCATGGATGACTGGATACGGATATCTTCCGGAAGCCGCTGGTTTAAGGCAAAGCAGATCTTGTCCGCCGGCATGCGGTGCTCTGTATCAAATACAGCCACATTTCCCATGGCATGAACACCGGAATCGGTGCGGCTGGCCCCGATCACTTCAATGGGTTCCCCTAAAAGGTCTGTCAGTTTTTCATTTAATACCTGCTCAATGGTCACTGCTCCCGGCTGTACCTGCCAGCCGTGATAATTGGTCCCGTCATAGGCCACTCTCAGAAGGACCCTTTTTTTCATGTTTCTGTTCACCTCATATTTATAAATAAACTCTGGAAGCAATGATCAGTACAAAATACAGGGCAAAGATCATATATGCCTCATGGTCTTTCTGCCTGTACTGCAGCGGTTTCATCTTTGTTCTTCCTTCACCGCCCCGATAACATCTCGCCTCCATTGCCATTGCCAGATCTGTAGCTCTTCGGAAAGCAGAGATAAACAACGGTACTAACAGCGGGATCATGGCTCTGGCCTTCTGTACCAGGTTTCCAGACTCAAAATCTGCACCTCTTGCCATCTGAGCCTTCATGATCTTATCTGTTTCTTCTACTAAAATAGGAATAAAACGCAGGGCAATGGACATCATCATGGAGATCTCATGGACTGGTACATGGAAACGCTTTAAAAATCCCATTCCCTTTTCCAGACCATCTGTCAGCTGGTTTGGTGTGGTAGTCAGCGTCATAAGAGAAGAACCTACTACCAGATAGATCAGGCGCACTGCCATAAAACCTGCCAGACGGATGCCTTCCCAGGTAATCTTAAAGATCCAGAAACGGACCAGCTCATGTCCTGGTGTAAGGAATAAGTTAAAGCTGACACTGATCAGCAATAAGATCACAATGGCTTTTAATCCTTTTAAGATAAAGCGCAGAGGCACTTTGGTCAGAACGATCACAGCAGCCAGCGCAATAGTCCCTAAAAGATATCCCCATATATTATTTGCCACAAAAAGGGACAGGATAAACACCATTGTCCCGAAAAGTTTGGTTCTTGGGTCCAGACTGTGGATCAGGGAATCCACAGGATAATATTGTCCTAAAGTTATATCTCTCAGCATTTTTATACCTGCCGCTTTCTCTTTTTATCCCACAATGCCAAAATTGCTTCTTTTGCTTCTGCTACTGTGGTAATATCACTGTCAATATCCAGTCCTTTTTCCTTCAGATCATGGACCAGATAAGTTACCTGAGGCGCTGCCAGACCAATGGCTTCCAATTCTTTATAATGGCGGAACACCTCTCTTGGAGTACCGTCAAATATCTTCTGTCCATGGTTCATAACGATCAGTCTGCCTGCATATCTTGCAACATCTTCCATACTGTGGGACACCAGGATAATGGTCATTTTCCGCTCTGTGTGAAGCTTTGCGATCTGGTCTAAGATCTCGTCTCTTCCTCTCGGGTCCAGACCTGCTGTTGGCTCATCTAAGATCAGAACTTCCGGTTCCATGGCAAGTACACCTGCAATAGCAACTCTTCGTTTCTGGCCGCCGGACAGCTCAAAAGGTGACTGGCTGTAGTAAGATTCATCCAGACTTACCAGACTTAAGGCTTTTTTTGCCTTTTCCTTTGCTTCTTCCTCAGAAAGGCCCTGATTTTTCGGTCCAAAACATACATCTGTTAATACATCGATCTCAAAAAGCTGGTGTTCCGGATACTGGAATACCAGTCCCACCTTGCTGCGCAGCTTTTTCATATCGTATTTGTCTACGTAAATATTTTCACCGTTATAATACAGCGCTCCTGAGCTGGCTTTGATCAGCCCGTTTAAATGCTGGATCAATGTGGATTTTCCTGAACCGGTATGTCCGATAATGCCTACAAACTCCCCGTCCTGGATCTCAAAATTCACATCAAAAAGGGCATGCTGCTCAAAAGCTGTACCATTTCCGTATACATAATTCAGATCAACTGCTTTTATCGACATGTCATTCTCCTAATTTTCATCTGCCAGAAGAGTCATCAGCTGATCTGCCAGCTCTTCTCTGCTTAAGATTCCTTCTGTTAAAGGCATTCCTGCTTCTTTCAACTCATATGCCAGTTCTGTAGCCTGAGGCACATCCAGTCCATGTTCTTTTAATTCTTTTACACGGGAGAATATCTCCTTCGGCACTCCGTCCATAATCACTTTTCCGTCATCCATTACGATCACACGATCTGCATCAATGGCTTCTTCCATATAATGGGTAATAAGCAGAACGGTAATACCTTCTTTTTTATTTAATTCATGGACGGTACGGATAACATCTTTTCGTCCATTTGGATCCAGCATGGCAGTTGGCTCATCTAAGATAATGCACTGAGGCCGCATGGCCATAACGCCGGCAATGGCAACTCTCTGCTTCTGGCCGCCGGACAGCTTGTTAGGCGACTGTTTTCTGTAGGCAGTCATTCCTACTGCTTTTAGACTTTCATCTACACGCTTCCAGATCTCTTTTGTCTCAACACCGATGTTTTCCGGCCCGAAACCTACATCTTCTTCTACAATATTTCCAATAATCTGGTTATCAGGGTTCTGAAATACCATTCCGGCAGTTTTTCGCACATCCCAGATGTGTTCTTCGTCTTTGGTATCCATTTCGCTTACCCATACAGTTCCTTCTGTTGGAAGGAGAAGGCCATTGATATGCTTTGCAAAAGTGGATTTTCCAGAGCCATTATGTCCTAAAACTGCCACAAAACTGCCCTTTTCTATATCCAGGTCAACACCGTCTATGGCACGTTTTACTTCTTCTATTTTTTCTTCTTCATCTCTTCTGATATATTCGTAGATCAGTCTGGCTGTTTTTACAATTCCCATGACGTTCCTTTCAAGGTAATGTTGTTGATAAAAAGTCAGCTGCTACGTGCCTTTGGCACTCCCACAGCTGCCGCCAGTATTCGTAATCCGGGCTATCCGCCCTTCTTACTCATACCGGCTTGACCGTCAAATGTCTATGCATCCTTGCGTGCAAGCACGCAGTCTGTATAGCCACTTGACAATACTTTTATTGTAAACTAGGTTTGATTGTAGATGATATCATAGCATAAGTCAAGAAAAAGCCGCCTTTTCAGGCAGCTTTTTCGTATATACGTTATGATTTACTTTTTATGTTTTAATGGTTCCATACACCATCTGCATCTACTACAAAACCGCCAATGGATGTGTTCACAGCCTTGGATCCATCTCCCGGATAGAAGTAGTACCATTTACCGGAAACCTGATACCAGCCTTCCATCATAACGCCGGACTGATTGATGAAATAAGTCTTTCCGCTGATGGTCAGCCAGCAGTTGGAGATCATGGCACCTTCCGGTCCGCCCTGGTTTGGATTTAAGTAATACCACTTATTTCCTTCTTTTAACCAGCCGGTCTTCATACCGCCGTCGCTGGTGTCAAAATAATACCAGTGTCCATCTTTCTGCTGCCAGCCTGTAAGCATCTTACCGCTGTTATCAAAGAGATACCACTTGTTGTTCCACTGCAGCCAGTTGTTCTTTATATAATTGCCATCTGGATATTTGAAATACCATGCGTTGTTTTCCTGTCTCCAGCCTACATCTGTGGTTCCGCCTCCCGGAGTGGTGCCGCCACTGCTGCTTCCATTAGTACTGTTGTCCTGTCCAGAGCCATCAGATACCTCATCCTCGTCAATGTACTTACTGTCAGATTCGGTCCATTCGCTCTTTTTGCCATAACGTTTCTGCTCGTCAGTATGGGGAACTGTGCGCACTTTAAAGGTATAGTCCCCCTCTTTTGTCATATAAGGATAGAAGTTATAGGAAGTTCCATTATAATCTTCCAGCTTTTTCATAACAGTGGAACCTCTATACAAGATCACATCATAGTAACCAGTCTTATCATCCGGTGCCTTCCATGTAGCTTTTCCTTTTCCGCTTCCCCATTCTGCTTCTTTTGGAGACTCATAGGTCCCCTTTACACCCTTGACACGAAGAACCACCTTCAGGCTGCTGCCGCTCTTGCTGCATGATACAAATTCACCGCCGCTGACACTTACCTTGCTGGAGCTATAGCTGCTGCGAAATCTGTACTCATACTTGGAATCAGAAGACGAATCCGGCTCCAGCCAGACAGTGATCTTTGGAGTATCCCCAATAGACACATCTTTATTATTTGTCCATTCAGCAGACTCTACCTTATATTTATCTGACGTAGTATAAACCTTGGTTCCAGAATCATTCTTCGATGTTCCTACACTGTCTCCGCTATTGATCTCATCCCCTGCGTCCAGATCCACTTCTACTTTCAGAGAAATATTAGTAATATACTGATAATCAGATGCTGCCAGTACCTGAACCGGGATCGCGGTAGTAAACATCCCAGCCGTCAGCAGCATACAAGCCAGCCTTTTTAAGTTTAACATAAGCTGTACCCTCCTCCGTTTAATAATCCCATTATAAAGCAGGACAATGGTTTTAGCAACTTACGATATTCTTTCAAAGCAATGACAACGCTGTAACAAACTTTGGCTCATTGCTCGCGAAAAAAAAGACTGCAGGTACCTTTGACAGTACCTGCAGTCGCCTGCATAACTATATTGATCTATAAAATCAGTAATTATACTAATTCAAGCAGAACTTCCATAGCTGCATCGCCCTTACGCTGGCCAATCTTAACGATTCTGGTGTAACCACCATTACGGCTTGCGTATTTAGGAGCAACTTCATCAAATAACTTAGCCACAAGATCAACAGACTTTGTACCGTTCTTCTTGCCTGCAGCCTGAGCAGGAACCTCAGTTACATCGTAAAGAACCTTTAACATCTGTCTTCTGGCATGAAGTCTGGAAGCGCTGTCCTTCTTGATCTCTTTCTCAACTTCATCGTAAACAGTTACTTTCTTGCCGTCTACTACTTCTTTAACGCGCTTGCCGTTTGCATCTTTACGAGCAACCTTAGCAGTAACCTTTACAGTCTCAAAGTTATCTTTTTCCTTAACTGCCAGTGCGATCAGACCCTCAGCAACTTTGCGAATCTCTTTTGCTCTGGTTTCAGTTGTTTTGATGTGACCATGATATAACAGTGCAGTTACCTGACTCCTGATCATAGCCTTTCTCTGATTGGATGTTCTTCCTAATTTTCTATATCCTGCCATTATTCTTTCCTCCTGATCGGTGGAGCACCTTTCCATGCATCATCGGACTTACTGGCAGAGGCACCTTTTACCCACCTGTTTATTTTTTATAGTGGCAACCCGCGCCATGCTTCATTGGACTTACTGGCTAAGGTTATCATACGGGGATTCCCCGCAGTTTTACATCATAAATTATGCTTCATCGGTTGGATTCAGCTGTAAGCCTAATTCCTTTAATTTGGCAAGTACTTCCTCTAAGGACTTACGGCCAAGGTTACGAACCTTCATCATATCTTCAGAAGTTCTGTTGCACAGTTCTTCTACCGTGTTGATTCCGGCTCTCTTCAGACAATTGTAAGAACGAACAGAAAGTTCCAGTTCGTCGATGTTCATCTCAAGTACTTTTTCTTTCTCATTGTCTTCTTTTTCTACCATGATCTCAGCGGTCTTGGCATTTTCAGAAAGGTCAATGAAAAGATTCAAATGCTCGCTTAATACCTTTGCAGCAAGGCTGACTGCTTCATCAGGAGCCAGTGTGCCGTTGGTATAAATCTCCAGGGTCAGCTTGTCATAGTCGGTCTGCTGTCCAACACGGGTGTTGGCAACTGCCATGTTTACACGCTCAACTGGAGTATAGATAGAATCAACTGCGATCACGCCGATTGGAAGATCTACATTCTTATTCTTGTCAGCGCTTACATATCCACGGCCCTTGGTGATAGTAAGTTCCATATAGAACTTGCTGTCAGCGCCGCCGCTTAAAGTAGCGATTACCTGATCCGGATTCATGATCTCGATATCAGCATCTGCCTGAATATCAGCAGCTGTAATCACGCCTTCGCCTTCAAATTCAATGTATGCAACCTTTGGTTCATCGGTATCGCTGTTGTTCTTGATCGCTAAGCTTTTGATGTTCATAATGATCTCAGTTACATCTTCCTTAACACCAGGAATAGAACTGAACTCATGCAAAACGCCATCGATTTTTACCTGACTCACTGCGGCTCCGGGTAAAGAAGAAAGCATGATTCTTCTCAGGGAATTGCCCAGTGTAGTACCGTAACCTCTTTCAAGTGGTTCAACTACAAACTTGCCGTATCTCTTGTCTTCTGAAATCTCTGCGATTTCAATGTTTGGTTTTTCAAAATCGAACACTAATAGCCCCTCCTTTTTGGGTTTCTATCAAATATCGAGGGTTAAATCCAGCAAAGTATACCTGTCCAAAATAAGACAGGCATACTTTTCAATCTTTTATATATTGATGGATTATTTGGAGTACAACTCGACGATAAGCATCTCATTTACTGGAACATCAATTTCATCTCTGGTTGGCAGTTCCTTAACGGTACCGCGCAGATTCTCCTGATCAGATTCCAGCCATGCAGGAACCATACGACCAGCGGTTACTTCCAGAATGTCTTTGTATCTCTGAGCAGATTTGAACTTCTCTTTGATCTCGATAACATCGCCAGCCTTAACCTGGTAAGATGGGATGTTTACCTGCTTGCCATTAACCAGAACGTGCTTGTGATCAACGATCTGTCTGGTCTCTTTACGTGTACGTCCAAATCCCATACGGAACAGAACGTTGTCCAGACGGCACTCAAGAAGGATCATCAGGTTGGTACCAACCATACCGTTCATCTTGGAAGCCTTTGCGTAGTAGTTACGGAAAGGTTTCTCTAATACACCGTAAATGAATTTAGCTTTCTGCTTTTCTCTTAACTGCTGGCCATATTCACTTAACTTCTTGTTTGCTCTTTTAGATTCTCTGTTAGATTTTTTATCAATTCCTAAATAGATTGGATCCATCCCGAGGGATCTGCATCTTTTAAGAACAGGAACTCTATCTACTGCCACTTTAATTACCTCCTAATTAAATCAATCAGACTCTTCTACGCTTTGGTGGACGGCATCCGTTGTGTGGAACTGGGGTTACATCCTTGATGCTGGTTACTTCCAGACCACATGCCTGAAGGGCACGGATTGCTGCTTCACGACCTGAACCAGGTCCTTTAACCATAACGTCTACTGACTTTAAGCCATGTACAAGAGCTGCCTTTGTAGCAGTTTCTGCTGCCATCTGAGCTGCATAAGGAGTAGATTTCCTTGAACCTCTAAATCCCAGACCACCGGCACTTGCCCATGATAAAGCGTTACCCTGCGCATCAGTTAATGTAACGATTGTGTTATTAAAAGATGACTGGATATGTGCCTGTCCGCGTTCAACGTTTTTCTTTACACGCTTTTTTGTCACTTTTTTTGCTGTAGTGGACACTTTTTTAGCCATTTTAAACTAACCTACTTTCTCATTTACTTGAATTCGCTCTCCTGTTTTTAAAACATACAAATCGAATTCGGTTACCATGTTACTAAATTACTTCTTCTTATTTGCTACCGTTTTTCTTGGACCCTTGCAGGTTCTTGCGTTGGTCTTTGTTTTCTGTCCGCGAACCGGCAGGCTCTTTCTATGACGGATTCCTCTGTAGCATCCAATTTCCTGAAGTCTCTTGATGTTCATTGCGATCTCTCTACGAAGATCACCTTCTACAGTCTGAGTGTCAGCGATGATGCTAGCCAGCTTTTTAACCTCATCGTCGGTTAAATCCTTAACACGAGTGTCTGGGTTTACGCCAGCTTCTGCTAAGATGCGGTTGGAGCTTGCTCTACCAATTCCGTAGATGTAAGTAAGACCGATCTCAACACGTTTTTCTCTTGGTAAGTCAACACCTGAAATACGAGCCATGTGTGTAGTACACCTCCTAAAAATAATTAACCTTGTCTCTGTTTATGCTTTGGATTTTCGCAAATTACTCTGATACTGCCTTTTCTTTTAATGATCTTGCACTTTTCGCAGATCGGCTTAACGGATGATCTAACCTTCACAGTAATTCTCCTTTCTATAGACCAACAAAGTTGCTAAAGCATTATATCAAATATTTTTTGGTAATGCAAGCCTTTTTTTGATCTATTTTCAAATTTATTTTTTATTTATCTCTCCAGATGATTCTGCCCTTAGAAAGGTCATATGGGGACATTTCCAGAGTAACTTTATCGCCTGGAAGAATGCGAATGTAATTCATACGGAGTTTTCCGCTGATATGTGCCAGAACCTGATGGCCATTTTCCAGTTCAACCTGGAACATTGCATTTGGCAGCTTCTCTACTACGGTTCCTTCAATTTCGATTACGTCTGCTTTGGACATATTTTTTCCCTCCTAATGCTTATGGGGTGTTATAAAGATAAGATCTCCGGATCTCCATCTGTGATCAGGATGGTGTTCTCATAATGAGAAGCAAGTGAACCATCTTCTGTTACAACGGTCCAGCCGTCATCCATCCATGCTACATCATAGCGGCCTGCAGTGATCATTGGCTCAATTGCCAGAGTCATACCGGCTGCCAGCTTGATACCTTTTCTCTTCTGTGCAAAGTTTGGGATCTCCGGTTCTTCATGCATTTCAGTTCCAATGCCGTGACCAACCAGGTCTCTTACAACTCCGAAGCCGAAGCTTTCTGCATATTTCTGGATCGCAGCTGAGATATCATAGAGATGATTGCCTGCTTTTGCAAACTTTATTCCTTCAAAGAAGCTCTGTTTCGTTACTTCAACCAGCTTTCTGGCCTGAGGAGTCACCTCTCCGATTATATGAGTTCTGGCTGCATCTGACTGATATCCTTTCCAGATGACTCCGGTGTCAAGGCTGACAATATCTCCATCATTTAAGTAGCGGTGTTTGTTTGGAATACCGTGAACTACTTCATCATTAATGGAGATACATACAGAAGCCGGATATCCTTCATAACCAAGGAAAGATGGGATACAGCCATGGCTGCGGATCATCTCTTCACAGATGCGGTCGATCTCTTTGGTGGAGATTCCCGGTCTTACTGCCTTACCAAGTTCCTCGTGAACCTTAGCCAAAATCTTTCCGGCTTCCCGCATTAATTCAATTTCCCGTTCTGATTTGATCGTAACCATTTTTATGCTCCTAAAATCTTAACGATATCCTGGAATACTTCTTCCATGTCTTTTGTTCCGTCTACTTCTGCCAGAATGCCTTCGTTCTTATAATAATTGATCAGAGGCTGTGTCTGATCATGATATACAGACAGTCTCTTCTTTACAGTTTCAGGCTTGTCATCGTCTCTTAATACCAGCTGCTGTCCGCAGGTATCACAGATTCCTTCTTTTTTGGAAGGATTATAAACAATATGATAAGTAGCGCCACAGTTTAAGCATGCACGGCGTCCGGACATACGGTTGATGATGTTCTCATCCGGTACATCTACGTTTACTGCATAGTCAACTGCTTCGCCTCTTTCGCTTAAAGCTTTTGTAAGACTTTCAGCCTGAGGGATCGTTCTTGGGAAACCATCCAGCACATATCCGTTTGCGCAGTCTGCTTCATGGATACGGTCTAACAGCATTCCAATAGTGATCTCATCCGGTACAAGGCCGCCTGCATCCATAAAGGACTTGGCTTTCATGCCCAACTCGGTTCCGTTTTTGATATTTGCTCTGAAAATGTCTCCTGTAGAAACGTGTGGAATACTGTACTTAGCTGCAATTTTCTTTGCCTGGGTGCCTTTGCCTGCGCCCGGAGCTCCTAACATGATGATCTTCATGAAAAGTTTTTCTCCTCTCAAACTCATTTCAAAAAGTCCTATAACGCAATAAATCCGCCCTTGTGGAATACCACAAAGGCAGATTGACTGATCCAACTGTTGTGTTAATCGTTCAAAAATCCCTTATAATAACGCACAAGCATCTGAGATTCTACTGCTTTGATTGTCTCCAGTACTACGCCTACAATAATGATCAGTGATGTACCTGTAAATGAGATACGGCTTACATCTAAAAGTCCGGATGCAAGGATCGGAACGATCGCTACTACTGTGAGGCCAACTGCACCAATGAAAACAATATAATTCAAAATCTTATTTAAATAATCGCTGGTGGGCTTGCCGGGACGAATGCCGGGAATGAAGCCTCCCTGCTTCTTCATATTGTTAGCAACTTCCAACGGATTAAAAGTAATTGACGTATAGAAGTAAGCAAACACGAACAACAGTACGATATAAATTATCAAACCGACAGAATAAATCGGCTGGGATGGTTTACACCATGAACCGGAATTCAGCATTGTTAAGATCTTTCCGCCGATAGAGCTGTAGTCAACCGTAAAGAACTGGGCGATCACAACCGGGAAAGACATAATGGAAGATGCAAAGATAACCGGCATAACGCCTGCGGTGTTGACCTTTAACGGAATGTTTGAGGCCTGACCGCCAACCATCTTGCGTCCTACCATCTTCTTAGAATACTGAACCGGAATCCTTCTTTCTGCATCGTTTAAAACGACTACAAAGACTACCATAGCTAAGAGCACTGCTGCGATCAGCAAGGCTGCTACAGCCATTGTAGCAAAGGACTGACCAAAAATAAAACGATAGTAAAGGCTTCTCATATCATCGGGAACGCTTGACAGGATGTTAAACAGAAGCACGATTGAAATACCATTTCCTACACCCTTGTCAGTGATCTGCTCACCGATCCACATTAACAGTGCACTTCCTGTTGTCATAGTGATGATCGCTACGATCACATTCCATGCATTGTAATCCAGAAGAAGTCCCTGACGTCCGAAACCAATTGCCATGGCACTTGATTCCAGCAGTGCAAGTCCTACCGTGGTATATCGGGTGTATTCCTGAATTTTCTTTCTGCCTTCTTCACCATCCTTCTGCATCTCTTCCAGTTTCGGAATAGCAATTGTCAGCAGCTGGATGATAATGGAAGAAGTGATGTACGGTGTAATGCTTAATGCGAAGATAGACATGGATGAAAATGATCCACCGGTCATCGCATTAAAGAAACCGAATACATCGGTTGTCTGTTTTGCAAACCAATTCGCGAAGAATGAAGTCTCGATTCCCGGAATAGGCAGCTGGCAGCCAAATCGAATGACTACCAGCATCATAAAGGTATAAAGGATCTTCCCACGAAGTTCTTTTACCTTAAAAGCGTTTCTGATCGTTTTGAACATTAGATCACCTCGCAGGTTCCACCTAAAGCCTCAATCTTAGATTTTGCACCTTCACTGAATGCATTAACCTTAACGGTCAGCTTTTTGGTTAATTCTCCGTTTCCAAGAATCTTAACACCATCTCTTGGGTTCTTAACGATACCGGACTCAAGCAGAGTCTCTACAGTAACAACTGTATCGTTGTCGAATCTTTCCAGTGCGCTTACGTTAATGCCAACAATGTTCTTAGAATTAATATTGGTGAATCCACGCTTTGGCAGACGTCTGTATAATGGCATCTGTCCACCTTCAAAGCCTGGTCTTGGTGCTCCAGAACGAGCTTTCTGACCCTTATGGCCCTTACCAGCGGTCTTACCATTGCCTGAACCATGGCCGCGGCCTCTTCTAAAATTATCGCTATGCTTTGAACCTGCAGCAGGCTGTAAATTAGATAACTCCATGACTGCACCTCCTTACTTCATCTGAATTAGATTTCTTCAACCTTAACTAAATGTCTTACTCTCTGAATCATGCCTCTAACAGCGCCATTATCTGGCATTTCAACTGTTTTGTGCATTTTTCCAAGTCCAAGTGCCTCAACAGTTGCTCTCTGCTTTGGAATAGCACCGATAGGGGACTTGACTAATGTGATTCTTAACTTCTCTGCCATGTCTATTTCCTCCTATTAGCCTACGATTTCTTCAACAGATTTACCGCGAAGTCTTGCGAACTCTTCTGGTGTCTTTAATGCAGTTAAACCTGCAACAGTTGCAAGTACTACATTGGTCTTGTTATTGGAACCTAAGGACTTTGTACGGATGTTCTTAATTCCAGCTAACTCAACAACGGCACGAGCAGGGCCACCAGCGATGATACCGGTACCTTCTGGAGCTCTCTTTAACAGAACGCTTGCACTGCCGAATTTTCCGATAAAGTCATGAGGAATACTCTTATTCTCATCGATCGGGATCTCTACAAGGCTCTTTACAGCAGCCTCTTTACCTTTGCGGATTGCTTCCGGAACTTCTCCAGCCTTGCCTAAGCCTACGCCCACATGGCCGTTTCCGTCACCAACTACTACCAGAGCGGAAAATCTCATGGTACGTCCACCTTTAACAGTCTTGGATACTCTCTTGATTGCCACTACTCTATCATTCAGCTCCAACTGACTGGCATCAATAATTGTACGCTTCATGTTTGTTCTCCTCTCTATTAGAAATCCAGACCAGCTTCACGAGCTGCATCTGCTAATGCCTGAATCTTACCCTGATAAATAAAGCCGCCTCTATCGAAAACAACTTCCTTGATACCTTTTTCAAGGGCTCTCTTTGCAATTACTGTACCAACGTATGCTGCAGCTGCCTTGTCATTTGTCTTCTCCAGTTCAGCCTTGATCTCTTTCTCAACTGTGGAAGCAGCAACCAGTGTGTTACCAACTGTATCGTCGATAATTTGAGCATACATATGATTATTACTTCTAAACACTGCCAGACGCGGTCTCTCTGCTGTGCCAGCAAAACGGTTACGCATTCTGTTGTGCTTCTTTACGCGAATTTCGCTTCTTGACTGTTTGTTAACCATTTTTACACTCTCCTTAAATTATTTCTTACCAGTCTTACCAACTTTACGTCTGATAACTTCGTCAGCATACTTAATACCTTTACCCTTGTAAGGCTCAGGTCTTCTCTTGTCTCTGATTTCAGCAGCGTACTGGCCAACTTTTTCTTTACTGATACCTTTAACGATGATCTTGTTCTGTCCGTCGCAAACAGTTTCGATACCTTCTGGATCTTCCATCTCTACTGGATGAGAATATCCAAGGTTTAAAGTCAGTTTCTTTCCCTGCTTAGCAGCTCTGTAACCAACACCGTTTACTTCAAGAACCTTCTCATAACCCTCAGTAACACCATGGATCATGTTGTTGATCAGGGTTCTGGTCAGACCATGTAAAGATTTCATCTTCTTTAAATCGTTTGGTCTGCTTACGATAACGTGACCGTCCTTCTCTTCGATGGTCAGCTCAACCGGGAGCTCTCTCTCTAATGTTCCCTTTGGACCTTTTACAGTCACCTTATTTCCTTCTGCGATTGTAACAGTTACACCTGCCGGGATCGCAACTGGCATTCTACCGATACGTGACATGCCTTTTTACCTCCTACTTAAATTCTCGGAGAGGACATATGCGTCCTCTCTGTTTTCAGTTACTATCCTATTACCAAACGAAAGCCAGAACTTCGCCGCCTACACCAAGCTTACGTGCTTCCTTATCGGTGATCACGCCCTGATTGGTGGAGAGGATTGCAGTACCGAGACCGCCAAGAACCTTCGGCAGGTTCTCCTTGTCAGCGTATACACGCAGACCTGGTTTGGAGATTCTCTTGATACCGGAAATAATCTTTTCGTTCTTATCTTTACCGTACTTTAAGGTAATGTGGATGTTCTGGAAAGCGCCATCCTCTACCAGATTGTACTTTGCAATATAACCTTCATTTACCAGGATATCAGCGATAGCTAATTTCATCTTGGAAGAAGGTACATCTACTGTATCATGCTTTGCAGTGTTTGCATTACGGATTCTTGTAAGCATATCTGCAATTGGATCGCTCATTGTCATTTTGAAAATGCCTCCTTTTCTAAATTCTATCTATCTTCACCCGTCAGACCTGACAAGCTTATGCTGTCAGGCGCTGTAACGGGCCTTCAGCCTACCAGCTTGCTTTCTTAACGCCAGGAATCTGACCCTTGTATGCTAACTCACGGAAACAAATACGGCAGATACCATATTTTCTCAGGTAAGCATGTGGACGGCCACAGATTCTGCAGCGATTGTACTCTCTGGTAGAGAATTTAGCAGGACGCTGCTGTTTGATCTTCATTGAAGTCTTAGCCATGAATGTTTCCTCCTAACTATTTTGCAAAAGGCATATTGAATAATGTCAAAAGTTCACGCGCTTCTTCGTCAGTATTAGCGGTGGTAACGAAGATGATATCCATACCTCTTACCTTGTCAACTTTATCGTACTCAATTTCAGGGAAAATCAGCTGCTCTTTGATACCAAGAGCATAGTTTCCTCTGCCATCAAATGCGTTAGGGTTAACACCTCTAAAGTCACGTACACGTGGCAGTGCCAGGTTGATCAGACGATCAAGGAATTCGTACATTCTCTCACCACGAAGGGTTACCTTGCAGCCGATTGCCATGCCTTCACGGATCTTGAAGTTTGCAACAGACTTTTTAGCCTTGGTTGTTACAGCCTTCTGACCGGAGATGATCTCCAGATCTCTAACTGCGGAATCCAGAACCTTGGCATTTTCCTTTGCTTCGCCTACGCCCATGTTGATAACGATCTTATCAAGCTTCGGCACCTGCATAACGTTCTTATATCCAAATTTCTTAATCAGAGCGTCTACGAATTCGTTCTGATACTGTTCTTTTAATCTAGCCAACGTTTTTTTCCTCCTCTCCTGAATTATTCAACAACCTTACCGGTCTTCTTAGCAACGCGGACTTTCTTTCCGTCTCTTACTTCAAAGCCAACTCTGGTTGCCTTGCCGTCTACTACCAGCATTACATTGGAGATATCGATTGGAGCCTCCTGATTCACGATGCCGCCCTGCGGGTTAGCTGGAGACTGCTTGGTGTGCTTTGTAACCATGTTGCAGCCCTGAACCAGAACTTTGTTCTTCTTTACGTCAACAGAGAGTACCTTTCCCTGTTTGTCTTTATCTTTTCCTGCGATTACTACTACTAAATCGTCTTTCTTGATTTTCTGCACAGTGGACACCCTCCTTATAATACTTCTGGAGCTAAGGAGACAATCTTCATGAACTGCTTGTCTCTTAATTCTCTAGCTACAGGCCCAAAGATACGAGTTCCTCTTGGAGTCTTGTCATCTTTAATAATAACTGCTGCATTCTCATCAAACTTGATGTAAGAACCGTCTTTACGGCGAGCGCCTCTAACGGTACGAACTACTACAGCCTTTACAACATCGCCCTTCTTTACAACACCGCCTGGTGTTGCATCTTTAACAGAAGCAACGATGACATCGCCGATATTTGCATATCTTCTGGTTGAACCACCTAATACACGGATGCAGAGAAGTTCTTTTGCACCGGTATTGTCGGCAACCTTAAGTCTTGTTTCCTGCTGAACCATACCTGTTAACTCCTTCCCTAATTATCTTGCTTTCTCGATAATCTCAACAAGTCTCCATCTCTTATCCTTGGACAGTGGTCTTGTTTCCATTACTTTTACAGTATCACCGATGCCGCACTCATTGTTCTCATCATGAGCTTTCAGCTTAACGGTTTTCTTAACGATCTTACCGATCATTGGGTGCTTTACGTGGTCCTCGATTGCTACAACGATGGTCTTATCCATCTTGTTGCTTACCACTTTACCGATACGGGTTTTTCTTAAATTTCTTTCCACGGTAAGTTCTCCTTTCATTAAGCATTAGCCTTCTCAGTGATAACAGTCTGGATACGAGCGATGTTCTTGCGAACTTCTTTGATCCGGGATGTGTTGTCTAACTGATTGGTTGCATTCTGGAATCTTAAATTAAACAGTTCCTTCTTCGCAGCTACTAACTCTTCATTCAGCTCATTTGCTGATTTATTCTTTAACTCTTCTACAAACTTATTAGTTTTCACTGTTATCACCGCCTTCTAAATCTGCTTTAGAAGCAATTTTGCACTTGCATGGCAGTTTGTGCATAGCAAGACGCAGAGCTTCTTTAGCTGTTTCCTCTGGTACACCAGCGATCTCGAATAATACGCGGCCTGGCTTTACAACTGCTACCCAGTACTCCAGAGCGCCTTTACCGGAACCCATACGGGTTTCTGCTGGCTTTGCTGTTACAGGTTTATCCGGGAAAATCTTGATCCAGACTTTACCACCACGCTTAATGTAACGGGTCATAGCAACACGGGCTGCTTCAATCTGGTTTGATTTGATCCAACATGGTTCAGTAGCGACTAAACCGTACTCACCGTTAGAGATCGTATTGCCTCTTAAAGCCTTGCCGGCCATAGATCCACGGAACTGTTTACGACGCTTAACTCTCTTAGGCATTAACATTATTTATCGCTCCCTTCCTTATTTCCTTTAGTAGGAAGTACCTCGCCTTTGTAGATCCATACCTTAACGCCAATCTTGCCGTAGGTTGTATCTGCTTCTGCGAAACCATAGTCAATATCTGCTCTTAATGTCTGAAGCGGAATAGTACCTTCGCTGTAGAACTCTGTACGAGCCATATCAGCACCGCCTAAACGACCTGCAACTGCAGTCTTGATACCCTTAACGCCAGCCTTCATGGTTCTGCTCATGGTAGACTTCATAGCACGACGGAAGGATACACGATTCTCAAGCTGCTGTGCGATAGATTCAGCAACCAGCTGAGCATCTCTGTCTGGTCTCTTGATCTCTTTGATGTCTACGAACAGCTTCTTAGCAGTCATCTTCTGAACTTCTGCCTTCAGCTTTTCGATCTCTGCGCCGCCCTTACCGATAACAACGCCTGGCTTAGCAGTGTAGATGATAACTTTCACTCTGTCAGATGCGCGCTCGATCTCGATCTTGGAAACGCTGGAGCTCTTTAATTTGTTCTTAAGGAACTTTCTAATATTATAGTCTTCAACCAGGTTGTCTGCAAAATCAGCTTCTGCATACCATCTGGAATCCCAGTCTTTAATAACACCGACTCTAATGCCGTGTGGATTAACTTTCTGTCCCATATTTGCCTCCTATTTATTTCTCATTCAGAACTACAGTGATGTGGCTCATTCTCTTCTCGATTCTGTAAGCACGGCCCTGAGCTCTCGGTCTAACCCTCTTCATGATCGGTCCCTGGTTTGCGTAGCACTCTTCTACGTACAGTTTTGCAGGGTCCATGTTGTTATTGTTCTCAGCGTTTGCTGCTGCTGATTCCAGTAACTTCTTTACTAAGCTGGAAGCATATCTAGGATTGTAAGTTACAATACCAAGTGCGGTCTGTAAATCTTTGCCTCTGATGGCATCTAATACAAAGCAAGCCTTCTGGACAGACACTCTAGCGTAAGACAGTGTTGCGCTTGGTCTGGTGTCCTTCTGGGCATTTCTTTCTCTCTTAATTTGGGATCTGTGTCCTCTTGCCATTTGTAAAACCTCCTTTCATTTACCTTTGGATTACTTTCTAACAGCGGACTTCTTCTCGTCTTTACCGTGGCCTCTGTAGGTTCTGGTTGCTACGAACTCACCGAGTTTGTGTCCTACCATATCCTCAGTAACGTATACCGGAACGTGTTTTCTTCCGTCATGTACAGCGATTGTGTGACCAACCATCTGAGGGAAGATTGTTGAACGACGGGACCAGGTCTTGATTACCTGCTTCTGTCCTGCTGCATTCATAGCGTCTACTTTCTTTAACAGATGTGCATCTGCAAATGGTCCTTTTTTCAGTGAACGAGCCATGTGTTCTTAACCTCCTTAATTATTTGATGGTTTTGCCATCACGTCTTCTTACGATCAACTTATTAGACTGCTTGTTTTTCTTTCTGGTCTTCAGACCCAGAGCAGGCTTGCCCCAAGGTGTGCATGGACCTGGACGGCCGATACCGGTCTTTCCTTCACCACCACCGTGTGGATGATCATTCGGGTTCATAACGGAACCGCGAACTGTAGGTCTGATGCCCATGTGACGGGTTCTACCAGCTTTACCAATGTTGATCAGGGAGTGTTCGCCATTGCCAACAACACCGATTGTTGCACGGCAGATGATCGGAACCATTCTCATTTCACCTGAAGGTAAACGTAAGGTTGCATACTTGCCTTCCTTAGCCATAAGCTGAGCAGAGTTACCAGCGGAACGAACCAGCTGACCACCCTTACCAGGATACAGCTCAATGTTGTGTACCTGAGTACCTACTGGAACATGATACAGCGGCATGCAGTTACCAACTTTTGCTTCTGCAGTGTCACCGCTCATAACCTTCATTCCATCAGTTAAGCCCTGAGGAGCTAAGATATAAGACTTGGTACCATCTGCATAGCAGATCAGTGCGATATTTGCACTTCTGTTTGGATCGTACTCGATACCGATAACGGTTGCCGGGATACCATCCTTGCTGTTTCTCTTGAAATCGATAATTCTGTATTTTCTTCTGCTGCCGCCGCCTCTGTGACGAACAGTGATCTTACCCTGATTGTTACGACCAGCGTTCTTAGCCAGAGATACTACCAGAGACTTCTCTGGAGTTGTCTTGGTGATTTCCTTGAAATCAGAACCGGTCATATGTCTTCTGGAAGGTGTATAAGCACTATACTTCTTAATTCCCATGACATTTACTCCTTTTCTTTTCTTTTCACGGCTGTCATAAGAGCCGTATAAGTTCTCCGGCCGGGAAAGCACCCGGCGGGGTGTATCTGTGGGATGTTCCGCTCGACTAAGCTCGTGAAAGACCTCGCTAAGTCTCGGGAACGGCGTTCATACTAAACTCGGAAAGACCTCGTTAAGTATTCACAGCCTACAGTCCCTGGAAGATTTCGATCTCCTTGCTGTCCTCGGTCAGCTTAACAATAGCCTTCTTGGAAGCAGCGGTCTTTCCGAAAGTCATTCCTCTTCTCTTTGTCTTGCCATCGCAGTTCATGGTGTTTACGGAAGCAACCTTGGTTCCTGGGAACATCTTCTCAACTGCTTCTTTGATCATAGACTTGTTAGCGTCTACATGTACCATGAAAGTATACTTCTTATCACCCATAGCGTTCATGCTCTTCTCAGTGATAACTGGTTTTAAGATGACGTCATAGTATTTGATATCTGCCATTATGCGTATACCTCCTCGATGGATGCAACAGCTGCCTTACTAGCAACAACTGTGTTGTACTTCAGAATGTCGTATACATTGATGGTTCCAACCTGAGCAGTTTTAACATCAGCAATGTTTCTTGCGGATAATACTGCGTTCTCATCGCTCTCGCTTAAAACAACCAGAGCTTTGTTTACTTTCAGATTGTTCAGAACATTCTTAAAGTTCTTTGTCTTGATCTCGTTAAACTTAAGTTCTTCAACAACGATGAACTTGTTCTCCTGAACACGGCTTGTCAGAGCGGACTTAAGAGCTGCTCTCTTTTCCTTCTTGTTCAGTCTGATTGTGTAGTCTCTAGGAGTTGGTGCAAATACGACACCGCCGCCTTTCCACTGTGGAGCTCTTGTTGAACCCTGTCTTGCATGACCGGTTCCTTTCTGTCTCCATGGCTTTCTGCCACCGCCAGAAACCTCAGAACGTGTTTTTGCTTTCTGTGTTCCCTGACGCTTATTAGCAAGCTGTGCAACAACTGCAAGATGTACCAGGTGCTCGTTTACTTCTACGCCGAACACGGCATCGTTCAGTTCTAATGTGCCAACTTCATTACCTTCCATATTGTAAACAGATACGTTTGCCATCTGTGTATTCCTCCTTTCCTATAAAAGCTTACCTTTCAACCTTAACGGTTTCCTTTACAGTAACCAGGCATTTCTTAGGTCCTGGAACTGCACCCTTAACCAGAATCAGGTTGTTCTCGGCATCAACCTTAACTACTTCAAGATTCTGAACAGTGATCTGCTTGTGACCCATCTGTCCAGGCATTCCCTTGCCCTTGAATACGCGGCCTGGGGTAGTAGCGGAACCATTGGAACCCTGATGACGATGGAATTTAGAACCATGAGCCATAGGTCCTCTGTGCTGTCCGTGTCTCTTGATTGCGCCCTGGAAGCCTTTACCTTTGGAAATAGCGGTTGCATCGATCTTATCGCCTGCTGCGAAGATCTCAGCCTTGATCTCATCCTTTACAGAATACTCTTCCGCATTCTCAAATCTGAATTCTCTCACATATCTCTTGTAAGATACGCCAGCCTTATCAAAGTGGCCTTTCTGTGGCTTGTTAACAAGTTTTTCTCTCTTATCAACGAAACCAACCTGTACTGCTTTGTAACCGTCGTTCTCTTCGGTCTTAACCTGAGTTACTACACAAGGTCCTGCCTGAAGTACGGTTACCGGAATTAACGCACCATTCTCATTGAAGATCTGGGTCATTCCGACTTTTGTTGCTAAAATCGCTTTCTTCATTGTCTTACCTCCTGTTTCATGATCTACAGCGGAATGCTTTCGCATTCATCCTAGAACAGCCTAATATACGTGGAACACTATGAACCGTTGCCGGTATGTTGATTCCTACAGGAATGTAGTGTTGCTTCTATATCTAAACCCTTCAGGATATAAACATTTTCATTAATGCTTACTGGGATTATTTTGTTTTCATCTTGATGTCGATGAATACACCAGCTGGCATTTCCAGTCTGGACAGTGCATCTACTGTCTTCTGGCTTGGTGCAGTGATATCGATCAGTCTCTTATGAGTTCTCTGCTCGAACTGCTCTCTGGAATCTTTGTACTTATGAACCGCACGCAGAATTGTTACAACCTCTTTCTTGGTTGGTAACGGCACTGGTCCGCTCACCTGAGATCCTGTCTTTTTTACTGTCTCGATGATCTTTCCAGCGGACTGATCTACTAACTGATGATCATAAGCTTTTAATGTGATTCTCATTACTTGACTTGCCATAAAAAAAGTCGCCTCCTTTTCGCACTTTATAAACCAAGTACGACAAGCGGTGACTGTACACGTTCCCGTGTGTGTCCTCACGGAACTCCACACTGATCCTGCTCTCATTTGCAGATTCTTTAATTGGTACAGTGACTTGTCGCCAGTTTCCTAACTTGACATTCGCTCCACGGAAAACCTGCTTTTCACAAAGCAGCAACCTCACGTTTCTTTGCTATCATGTCACAGCTGTTCTAAAATAACATATATTACAGGGAAATGCAAGTATTTTTTTTGTTTTTTTTAAAATAATTTTGCCCCGTATCCAGTTTTCATAGATACGGGGCATTTTCAGGACTTTTTAGGGATATTTTAGTGAGTTTCTTCCTATTATAATAGGTTTACGATAGGTGATCAGTCCTCAGTGCAGATTGGCTCTTCCGGCTCTGTGAAATAAGAGCTTACATCTGTGTCATCATCTGCTGAACTTAAAGAACCACTGGAGCTTGTTTTAAACTTTACTCCGTCACTGGTCTTAACAGTAGTATTCTTCATAACCTTTCCAGAAGAGTTTACTACATAATTGCTGTTATCTACCTTAAAGCATACATATTTCTGGCCATCGGTAGCTTTCTGAAGTTTGCCCTTGTAATACAGGTAATTGTCCTTTACGCCAGTGTAACCGCGGCCATTTTCACTGAAGTAAAAGTCTGTCTTGTTTCCGTCATCTTCTTCTACCTTCATTTTCCCCCGCTGTACGCTGCTCTGGGATTTGGTGCCGAAGTAGAATGCGGTCCAGTTGCTGTCACCGGAACCAATGTAAACTTTTTTCAGGCCATAGACCGGATTTCCCCGCTTATTAAATAAGTAGGTCTTTCCGCTGATCTTGGTCAGATCCTGCGTGGTAAGATGGTCGGAATCAGAAGCTTTTGGCTTTCCATTGTTTGCAAAGTAGAACCACTCTACATCCCCGTCATAGCCTTCCAGGTCTTCCGGCGGCTCTATGGAATACCAGCCGATCTTTGCCTTGCCATCAGAGCCGAAATACATATAATCTTTGATGGAATCAGAGTTTCCTCTTACATTCTTCCAGCCCATCTGTAAAATGCCGTCATCATCAAAGCAATAATAGATGCCGTCTATTTTTCTGGTGCCGTAATCACCATTGTCATTGCCGTCACTTGGCACATATTTTTTGCCGTTGGTGCCAAAGTAGAACCAGTACTGACCGTCCTCGCCGTAATCTAAGGTACCGCCTTCTGCTCCCGGGATCACCTTGTTGGAATCTTCTTCGTAATTATCCGGCGGATACAGCTTCTGCCAGCCGGTACGCATTACACCGTCATTTCCTGTATAATACATATCATCTAAGATCCAGCCGGTCTCCATACGACCGTTTCCATCAAAATGATACCATTTATCATTGATCTTTTTCCAGGTATCATCAAGGGTCTTTCCTGTACTTCCAAAATAGTACCACTCTTCTTCCCCGCCGTCAGAGGTGGTCTTTAACCATTTATCCGTGATCATGATACCATTGCTGTCTACATAGTAATTAGAATCAGCCCAGGCATTGGTGGCCATACATCCTTCTCCGTTCAGATAACGCCACTGACCATCTGCACCCTTTTTCCATTCATTATATACTTTGTTTCCATTGCTGTCATAGTAGACCCAGGTATTATTTTCCTGCGCCCATCCCTGTGCTGCCATAACTGGAAATGCTGTCAGCCCTGCTGATAAGAAAGCTGCCAGAAACCAGGCTGCTTTTACGCTCTTTCTCATATGCCCTGTTCCTCTCTTCTTCTGCGTTCACCCCGAAACTGCTGCAAAACAGATACATCTGCACACAGTCTGCGCTTTATACTTATTTTACCAAGACTTTCCCCAGAGTTCAACCAGATTAATCTTTCAATTCTATTACAAGAATCTGTCGCAAGCCCCCCAAATTGCTTGACGTACTACATAAAAATAGACTATACTCAATTGGAATCCTGTGATTTCAACAGACTGCATCATCATGTCTGCCCCGAGGGCGGAGAGTGAAATATTATAGAATTATTATAAAAGAAATGAGGTTAAACAATTTATGTGGCTTGCCGACGGTTGGAAAGATTATGAAGTAATTGACTGTTCCAAAGGTGAAAAATTAGAGCGATGGGGAGAGTATCTTCTGGTGCGTCCGGATCCTCAGGTGATCTGGGATACTCCTAAGAAGCATAAAGGCTGGAAGAAGATGAACGGACATTATCATCGCAGCAGCAAGGGCGGCGGTGAATGGGAGTTTTTTGACCTGCCGGAACAGTGGACCATTAATTATAAAGAACTTACCTTTAATTTAAAGCCTTTCAGCTTTAAGCATACCGGCCTTTTCCCTGAGCAGGCTGCAAACTGGGACTGGTTTGGTGATAAGATCCGCAAAGCCGGACGTCTTGTTAAGGTATTAAACCTGTTTGCTTATACCGGCGGTGCCACACTGGCAGCTGCCAAAGCAGGAGCCAGCGTGACTCACGTAGATGCCTCTAAAGGTATGGTCACCTGGGCAAAGGAAAATGCACATTCCTCCGGTCTGTCTGATGCTCCTATCCGCTGGATCGTAGATGACTGTGTAAAATTCGTAGAACGTGAGATCCGCCGTGGAAATCATTACGATGCCATTATCATGGACCCGCCATCTTATGGCCGCGGACCAAAAGGCGAGATCTGGAAGATCGAAGATGCCATCCATCCATTAGTAAAGCTTTGCGTACAGCTGCTTTCTGATGATCCGCTGTTCTTCCTTATCAACTCTTATACCACCGGTCTTGCTCCATCTGTTCTTTCTTATATGATGGGTGTGGAGATCGTTCCGAAATTCGGCGGAACTGTGAAAGCCGAGGAAGTAGGTCTTCCTGTTTCCCAGAGTGGTCTGGTACTGCCATGCGGCGCTTCCGGACGCTGGGAGAAATAAATCAAAATAGAAAACACATACGGTGTAGTCTTTTCAGGCTGCTGACAGTTGATATGATCATATTTTATCTGCCAGCAGCCTTTTTACGTCCAGTTTTCCCCAGCCCTGCTGATTACGGGGAAGTCCCAGATCTACGGCCCGCTCTCTGATACGCAGTTTTACATCTTTATTGCTCATAGACGGGTATTTTTCCAGCAATAATGCAATGGCACCGGACACCAGGGGAGTAGACATGCTTGTACCTGATTTTATAAAATAATGACCCGGCTCATTACAGCAGCTGATAATGCCGCAGCCCGGAGCCACAATATCCGGCTTGCACACGCAGGCCTTTGTAGGACCTCTGCCGGAATAATCCACCATCTTGCTGCCCATGACCTCTACTTCTTTATGGTCATCAGAACAGCCCACAGTGATCACTTTCCGGCTGATTCCAGGCGTGGTAACAGTCCCAGGCCCCGGACCATGATTTCCAGCCGCCACCACTACCACCAAACCGTCATCCCAGGCTGCATTTACCCCTTTTACCAGAGCTGAATTTTCCGTCATTTCCTGACGGGTGAGAGAACCTACGGAAATGTTTACGATACGTATGCCATATTCGTTTCTGTGTTCTCTGATCCAGCGAAGGCCCATCAACACATCCGTTGCATATCCATTTCCTTTCCGGTCCAGTACCTTGATCCCAAGAATACCGCTTCCCGGTGCGATCCCTTTAAAAATGCCCCCGGATGCAGCTCCGTTTCCTGCGATCATGGCAGAAATATGTGTGCCATGACCATTATCATCATAGGAAAGCTTTTTTCCATGGACAAAATCCTTAAATCCCAGTACCTTTCCCTTTAGATCTTCATGAAGGTAGATGCCTGTATCTAAAACTGCGACTCCCACGCCTTTCCCGGTGATCCCGTCCAAAGCCGCCTCATCGCAGTGAATTTCCATTCTTGCCCGATTCACATTAAAAAATCCCTTTTCTTATAAAATATGCGCAGAAAAAAGCTCCGTACCTGTCAGTACGGAGCTTTCTTCTAAGGATTTCGGATTTTCAAAAAGGGTTGAAGGATAGTTCTTAAACTTTCGTGCATTTCTTATGTATCTAAAGTATATCATGTAATCGCCGGAAATGTTTGAATGTTCTTTGAATAGATTATTAAGAAAGTCTTAAGATTACGGTAAGAGTCCCGTACAGCGACTGGGGATTCAGGCAAGCTTGCTTGCATGGATACACAGTCATTGGACGGGCTGAGGCGAAATGAACAAGTAGGCCGATAGGCCGGATTGTGAATTACGCCGGGGATTGCGGGAGCACGCATGTGCGGAGCAATCCACTCTTACTATGAATTACGAAAGGACAGATTCGTAAAGTGTTTTTTTCAGCTTTTCCAGGTCCCCATCTGCGAAACAATAGCCATCCATACCACATGCTTTGGCACCTGCAATGTTGTTTGGCAGATCATCAATGAAGTAGCATTCTTCCGGTTTTAAGCCAAAACGGTCAAAGAAATGTCCGTACATCTCTTTCTGGGGCTTAAAACACAGCACCTCTGCGGAAAATAAGATACCGTTAAAACATTCTACTGCCGGAAGGACCTCTTTATAGCAGGCAAGCATGCGTACAGATGCATTGGAGCATAAATAGATGCCGTAGCCTTTTGCCTTCAGATCCCGGACCAGATCTCCCATCTCTGGCTTGGTAACCAGATTATACTCATGCCAGTGGTCAAAACATTTCACCGCCAGCTCTTTTTCTTCTTCTGTGTCCAGACGGCTGATCATTTTCTTAATGCCTTCTGCCTCTGTGATCACGCCTATATCTAAAAGTACCCATTCTGAAGAATCAAAAACAGCAGTGCAGACTTTTTTTGCCAGCGCCTCATTGTCTGTAAAATGGCGGCACACCAGCATACCATCATAGTCTACCAGGACTTTTCCCATATCAAATACAATATTCTTGATCATAATAACCTGCCTTTCTTCTCTGGATCATGCCAGAGTCCTCTATTGATCATTATGCAAAAATGCCGGATGCTCTCACCTGAACAGACTGGCTGCCAGGCTTCAAACCTCCGACATTTTTAATGTTCATTCTTTTTATAAGACCAGATTATTTGCCTTCTGGCTTTTCTACCTGAACGATCGCAGCTTTCTGCATTGGGATACGGCAGTTTTTGTTGCTGCCGAACTCAACGATCACGGTATCATCAGTCATATCAATGATCACACCGTAGAAACCGCTGGTAGTAAGAATGGTATCTCCTACAGCAACGCTGCTTAACATCTCCTGCTGTTTCTGTCTTTCCTTCTTCTGTGGACGGATTGACGTAAAATAGATCAGAGCTGCAAAAAATACAATATAGATAACTATAAAGCCCATTCCCTGCATAGTTTTCCTCCTTCACATCTGCTGCCGCCTCGCCGCAGCAGTTATAGTTTTTTGTTCGCCCGCTTCTACTTTCCTTCCATACCGGCAAGTTTAGCCGCTTTGTATTCTGCGAAACGGTGTTCTTCGATGGCGTCGCGAATCTCCTCCATCATTTTATTATAAAAATACAAATTATGCAAGGTGCATAACCGCATTCCCAGCATTTCTTTTGCCTTTAACAGATGGCGGATGTAAGCTCTGCTGTAGGAACGGCAGGCTGGGCACTGGCAGCCTTCTTCAATAGGGCTGTGATCCAGTTCATACTTCTGGTTAAACAGATTTAATTTTCCATGGTTGGTGTATACATGTCCATGGCGGCCGTTTCTGGACGGATAAACGCAGTCAAAGAAATCTACGCCGCGTTCTACTGCCTCCAGGATATTGGCAGGCGTACCTACGCCCATAAGATATACAGGCTTATCTTCCGGCAGATGAGGTACAGTCACATCCAGGATGTGATACATTTCTTCATGGGTCTCACCTACAGCCAGACCACCAACAGCATAGCCGTCCAGATCCAGCTCCTTGATAGCCTCTGCATGTTCAATACGGATCTCATCTACAACACCGCCCTGGTTGATACCAAATAACAGCTGTTCTTTGTTAATGGTATCCGGAAGGGAATTTAAGCGATCCATTTCTGCCTTACACCGCTTTAACCAGCGGGTAGTGCGGTCTACGGAATTGCGGATATAGTCATAATCTGCATGGCTTGGGGGGCACTCATCAAATGCCATGGCAATGGTCGATCCAAGATTTGACTGGATCTGCATGCTTTCCTCCGGTCCCATAAAGATCTTATGTCCGTCAATGTGGGAACGGAAATATACGCCTTCTTCCTTAATCTTGCGCAGATCTGTAAGGGAAAATACTTGGAAGCCGCCGGAATCTGTAAGGATTGGCTTATCCCAATTCATAAACTTATGCAGTCCGCCATACTCTTTAATCAGCTTATCGCCGGTACGCACATGAAGGTGGTAGGTATTGGAAAGCTCTACCTGAGTACCGATCTGACGCAGATCATCGGTAGAAACAGCGCCCTTAATGGCACCTACGGTTCCTACATTCATGAAAACCGGCGTCTGGATGGTTCCATGTACCGTTTCCATCCGGGCACGTTTTGCCCGTCCGTCTTTTGTAATTACCTGATATTTCATATTTTTTATGCCTCTTCGTCTGCTAATGCAGCCTTGATCATGATGGCACATTCGATCCTCTTTTTCTGCATTTCGCAGCCGATCTCATATGAGCCGTTAATAGAACCACTGAAATTGTAGGCATTTGCGCTGCATCCGCCGCTGCAGTAAAATCTTGCAAAACAGTCCTTACAGGTCTTCTTTGCGTATACATTGCAAAGCTTAAACTCATCGCGGATATCTGTATTCACAATACCGGTATCTACGTTTCCAAGAAGGAATTTTTCATTTCCTACGAACTGATGACATGGGTAAAGATCACCCCATGGGGTAACAGCCAGATACTCTGTACCGGAACCGCAGCCAGCCAGGCGTTTTGCAACACAAGGTCCTGCTGTTAAGTCTAACATAAAATGGAAGAAGTTAAAACCTCTGCCGTCTTTTTTCCGCTTAATATATTCTAATGCCAGCTTATCATATTCCTTTAAGATCTGAGGAATGTCCTCTTCACGGATGGCATAATCCTCTGCAGGATCAGCTACTACCGGCTCCATGGACATCTGCTGGAATCCCAGATCTGCATAATGGATCACGTCATCTGCAAAATCCAGATTATTTCTGGTAAAAGTACCTCTTACATAATAGTTCTTCTGGCCTCTGCTTTCAGCAAACTTCTGGAACTTTGGAACGATCATGTCATAGCTGCCGGTGCCATTTCTAAATGGACGCATCTTGTCATTGATATCACGGCGGCCATCAAGACTTAATACTACGTTGCTCATCTCACGGTTGCAGAATTCCATGATCTCATCATTTAAAAGAACACCATTGGTGGTCAGTGTAAAACGGAATTTCTTGTGGTTTGTTTCCTCTAAGGAACGTCCGTATTCTACCAGCTGTTTTACTACTTTCCAGTTTAAAAGAGGTTCTCCGCCGAAGAAATCCACTTCCAGATGCTCTCTGTTTCCAGAATTAGCAACCAGGAAATCCAGAGCCTTCTTGCCTACCTCAAAGCTCATTAAAGCACGGCGGCCATGATACTCTCCTTCTTCTGCAAAGCAGTAACGACAGGCTAAGTTGCAGTCATGGGCAATGTGGAGACAGAGGGCCTTAACTACAGTCTTGCGCTTCTTAAAATCTAATACGAAATCACGGTAGATATCTCTGGTAAGAAGCTGCTCAGAATCGATCAGCTCCTGGATATCTTCCAGTGCTTCACAGACCATTTCACTTCCATAGGTATGGTCTAATTTTTTATGGACATTGGCAGTTACTTCTCCAGAAAGCTTCTCAGGCTTGTCCATTTCCGGAACCTGCTCAGAAACTGCTGCGATGGCGTCATAAACTACCGGGTCAACTACATGAACGGAACCGCTGTTCACGTCCAGAACAATATGATAACCATTATTAATATACTGATGAATCAAAACTTAAATCTCTCTTTCTAAACTTAATAGACCTTTATGGCCCAAATCACATGGGAAAGCCCCTATAATCCATATGACCATAGGGGCTTTGCACACTTAATCCATTACCACTTTGTACGATCAGCGAGCAGAGTTTTCGCAGCTCTGGTTACCAACGGTACAGGAAGTCTTACATGCAGACTGGCAGGAAGTCTGGCACTCGCCGCATCCGCCCTTCTTCATGGTATCCTTTAAGGTATTGGCATTTAAAGTCTTTACATGCTTCATTGTACAGTACCTCCTTTTTTAATATGCGCCGAAAACGCATAAGAATATCTTTAAGATTATAACATAGGTTATGTAGGCTTGCAACGGTGAATATACTTGACTGTAAACATATTTTAGGGGGAATGTCTATGGAAACCAAAGTTATGAAACCGCTGCTGCGCTCTCTTTTTATCTCCTATGTGCTTTCCGCCATTTTTTTAGGAGTTCTGGCTTTTGCCCTTTATAAGCTGCGCCTTGGGGAAAGCCTGGTAAACCTGCTGATCTTTGCAGTGTATTTTGCCGCCTGCTTCGCGGGGGGATTTTTTACCGGCCGCCGGGTCAGGAACCGCCGTTTTTTCTGGGGTCTGCTGTCAGGATTGTTTTATTTTCTGGTGCTTTTTGCCGCTTCTTTTGCCATGAACCCTAAAGCTGCCATTGACGCAGGGCGCTCTCTTATGGTACTTGGGGTCTGCGCTGTGGGTGGAACCTTAGGCGGGATGTTCAGTTTTTAGTTTCTGATCGGATCAGACGGAAATTTGCCTGGGGCAGAAACGTTTCAATCTTTTATATCCTCTAACAGCTCTGCAATAAGGAATACCAGACTGCCTAAAAATACGAAAATGTCACCCAGGTTAAAGATCACATTTTTAAGGCGTTTAAATTCAATGGAGAAATAGTCCACTACATAGCCTTTTACCAGACGGTCATACAGATTGCTGATGGCACCTCCAAGGACCATGGAAAGGCCGATCTTCTGGGCTATGCAGCCTTTTTTTGAAAAAAGGGCCGCTAATGCACCTGCTGCCGCTGAGGTAACCGCCAGCGGAACTCCTTTTACAAGCTCCGGGCGTTCTTTCATAAAACCGAATGGAAAGCCGGGGTTGTAGCTTTTGTGAAGGCGGATAAAGCCTTTTGTTCCTGGAAGGTCTCTTGGAAATTCATCGTCGCCTTCCCGTTCTATTTCGTCTTTTATAAATAGATCAAGGGCGGCGATGCCGCCTGTAAGCCATGGTAAGAACATGTTTTTGTCCGTCCTTTCTTACAATGTTTATACTTTCTTTTCTTTTATTTTACTATAATCTCCTGATCACGTCCAGTTATACCAAAGAGGTTCATAACAGTTCCTGACAGCAAATGGGGGATTTCCCGCAAAAGCGGGAAAAGCACTGCCTTAATATACACAATATCCGCTTTATTTCATATACTGTCAACAACACCATGCTATAGAAAGGTCTCCCTATGCCCTCATGCACCTTAAATCCCGCCTCTGAAGAGGTAGCTGACTTTATCTACCGCTTCGGTTCCCTGCAGAATAACCTCCGTGACCCGGAGCAGTTTCCCTGTGTGGACTATGTGAGCAATGATTATGCCATTTTTTATACACCTTTACGGGATGCGCTGCCAATTTCTTTAGAACGACAGCCCTATTACAGTATCCCCGGCCTTTTTGCCCTTTTAGATGATTCTGCCATGGAAGCTTCCGGCATTCTGGCAGCTTTGCAGGCTCCTGCTCTTCCCAATATGGGAAAAGGTGTTCTCATCGGCATTGTGGATACAGGCATTGACTATACCAGTCCTGTTTTCAGAAATGAGGACGGCACCACCCGCATCCTTGGTCTATGGGACCAGACACTGCCGTTAGACACTTCTGAACCAGCTCCTGGCGTGCCTGAATATTATCCCATGGGCGGTGCTTCTTATGGAACGGAATTTACCAGAGAAGATATCAATGCAGCTCTGGCATCCAATGATCCTTTTTCCCTGGTACCTTCCAGGGATACCAATGGACATGGTACCTATTTAGCCGGTCTGGCAGCGGGAACAGCTTTTCCTCTCCAGAATTTTACCGGAGCAGCTCCTATGGCTGATCTGGCGGTAGTAAAATTAAAACCCGCAAAGAAATATCTGCGGGACTATTACCTGATCCCTGAAAATGCTACTGCTTTTCAGGAAAATGATATTATGATGGGGATCAAATACCTGCGGGTCACTGCAGACCGGTTCCGCCAGCCCCTTGTTATACTTCTTGGTCTTGGAAGCAATTACGGCAGCCATACGGGCACTTCCCCCTTAAGCCAGGTGACACAAAATTATGGGGGATTTTTCGGTATTGCCACTGTGATCGCAGCTGGAAATGAAACCGGGCTGGCACACCACTATGCGGGACAGCTTTCTGCTAATACTTCCTATGAGGATGTAGAACTGCGGGTAGGTGAAAAAGAGGCCGAAAGAGGCTTCATCCTGGAGCTTTGGTCCTCTGCCACGGAGCTTTATACCGTTGGTTTCGTATCTCCCGGCGGGGAACGGATCAACCGGATCCCCATTCTGGCAAATAATGAGACCCGCATCCCCTTTTTGCTGGAAAATACCACGATCACTGTAAATTATGAGCTGATCGAAGCGGGAAGCGGCAGCCAACTGGTATCCATACGCTTTGAAAAGCCTTCTGCAGGTATCTGGACGATCCGTGTATACAATACACAGTTTCTTACAGGTGAATACCATATGTGGCTGCCGGTCCAGAGCTTTATCTCTGATGAGACCGTATTCCTAAAGCCAGATCCTTCCAACACCATCACAGTACCTGGAAATTCAAGACTTCCTATTACTGTAGGAGCATATAACCATAAAAATAACAGTATCTATATCCATTCCAGCCGGGGATACACCAGCAGAGATTATGTGAAGCCGGATCTGGCGGCGCCGGGAGTAGAGGTGCTGGGGCCTAGTGTACGCAGCACTTCTGCCTCTGATGCACGTTTCTTCACCCGCCGCACCGGCACCAGCGCTGCCGCTGCCATTACTGCCGGTGCAGTGGCAAATCTTTTAAGCTGGGGCATTGTAATGGGAAATTACTCCACAATGAGTGAAGCTTCCATCAAAAGCTATCTCATCCGTGGCGCCGCCCGAAACCCGGCTATTTCCTATCCCAATAAGGAATTTGGGTACGGGACGCTGGATCTGCTGCAGACGTTTCTCAGGTTGCGTGAATAATTAACAGAAAAATCACCGAATTGGTGGTTTTCCCATTATCCACTACATCTCTCTCATCTGGATCAGCGGTCCGCCCTTCTTCTCCAGATATGGCCGTGTAACCACCACAGATCCGATATTTGGATCTTTTGGTATCTCATACATAATATCAAGCATAAACTCTTCCAAAATGGCTCTTAAGGCTCTTGCGCCGGTTCCACGTTTTAATGCTTCCTCTGCGATCCAGGTAAGAGCATCCTCTGCAAAGACCAGTTTTACCTCATCCAGTGCCAGCAGCTTCTCATACTGGCGCAGGATGGCATTTTTAGGCTCTTTTAAGATGCGGATCATCATATCCTTATCCAGTCCCTTTAAGGTAACAGTTACCGGCAGACGGCCTAAAAACTCCGGTATCATGCCAAAGGTCCGCAGATCCTCATTGATCACATGACTTAAAATATCCGGGTCATTGTCAAAGCTGTCTCGCAGCGTAGCCCCGAAGCCCATGGAGGACTTCTTGGTCAGGCGCTCTTTAATGATATTTTCCAGATCCGGGAATGCGCCGCCGCAGATAAACAGGATATTATCTGTATTTACAGTAGCCATAGGTGTCATGGCATTTTTCTGGTTGGAGCCTACCGGCACTTCTACGGTACTGCCTTCCAACAGCTTTAAAAGCTCCTGCTGTACAGACTCACCGCTTACGTCCCTGGTATTGGTCTGCTTCTTCTTTGCGATCTTATCGATCTCATCAATAAAGATAATGCCTTTTTCCGCCCGTTCTACATCATTTCCCGCAGCTGCCAAAAGCTTGGAAACAACGCTTTCAATATCATCGCCAATATAGCCCGCCTCTGTAAGGGACGTAGCGTCCGCAATAGCCAACGGCACATCCAAAAGCTTTGCCAGTGTCTTTACAAGATAAGTCTTACCGCTTCCTGTAGGTCCGATCATAAGAATGTTGGATTTTTCGATCACAACTCCATCAGGATCCGCGTCTCCTAAAAAGGCTCGTTTATAATGATTGTAAACCGCTACAGACATTACTTTTTTCGCCTTGTCCTGACCGATCACATATTCATCCAGTTTCCCCTTGATAATGTGGGGCGCCGGAATGTCTTTCATAGTCAGCTGTTTTTCCGGTTCTTTCTTCTTTTTCAGCTTCTGCCGCCGGGGAATCTCATTTACCGGCGGCATCTGGCCAAGATCATTAAAATTCATGTTCATATAAGGCATATTGGGCATTTTTGAAAAATCCATGCCGCCTTTTGTCACTGTATCAAAGGCCTTCTGCATACAGTCATGGCACAGGCACATGCCGCCAGGCATGGATATCATAGGACCCGCCTTGCTCTCCGGCCTGCGGCACATGTAGCAGATCTTTTCGTAATTATCTTTATCATCTTTGCTGTCTTTTGTCTCTTTATTTGCATCCTGAAAACTTTTAAGGTCTTCATTTTCCAGATTCTTATCTTCCACCATTGTTCTCCTTACCACTTATCACATTGTTTCCCACAGATCCCGGCAGACCTGCTAAAGTCACTGAGATCTGCATTTCCTTATACTGGCCTTCTTCCTGGCGCTGTACCAGAAGTTCTATAGTCTCACCTGCTTCATAGCCTTTTAAGAACTTCTGCAGATCCTGCATGCTCTTTACCGTCATTCCGTCTAATTTAGTGATAATGTCTTTCTCCCGAAGCTGCGAACCAGCTGCGGCTCCGTCTTCCAGTATCTTGTATACATAAACACCCCTTGGCATATCAAAGGTAGTGGCTGCATCGTCATCCACTGTAGTTCCCTGGATCCCCAGATACCCCCGCTTTTCCTCTGACACGTCAGAACGTGTCTTCCGGTTCATCAGTTCATCTAAAATATCCTGAACGCCGGAAACAGGAATTGCATAACCAATGCCTTCTACCTCTGTAGAAGAATATTTCGCTGCATTGATGCCAATAACCTCCCCCTGCATATTTAAAAGGGCCCCGCCGCTGTTTCCCGGATTAATAGCTGCATCTGTCTGAAGCAGCACTCTTGTATTTCCATCAGAAGTCTGTACTTCCCGGTTCAGTGCACTTACGTATCCTACTGTCACAGACTGACCATATCCAAGGGCATTACCAATGGCGATCACGCCCTGCCCCACTTTCAGTTCATCGGAATCCCCCAGCTTTGCAACAGCTATCTTATCCCGGGTCTCCTGCGGGATCTGCTCCAAAGGAATAGAGATGATCGCAAGATCCGTATCCACATCTGTTCCCTTTACCGCTGCATCCACTGCTGTATCATCCACAAAGGTGATCTTTAATGACACGGAATCCTGTACCACATGGTTATTGGTCACGATCAGCAGTTCTGTGTCATTTTCCCCGATAATGATACCGGATCCGCTGCTTGGCACCTCATAAGACTGGCTTCCGCCTCCAAAGAACCAACCAAAGCCATAATCCGGCATCTGGTACACTGCCGTGCTGGCAACTGCCACAACCGACGGCATCGCTTCCTCTACGATCAGGGAAACATCACTGACAGGTGCCGATGAAGCCCCAGCATCTGGAAATGTTTCCGGGATCTTTCCCCCTGGAAATGGCTCTGGATGCGGCGTTTCTTCTCCTTCCGGCTCCAATGTATTACTATCCGATGAAACGATAGCAAAAAACCGGGAAACCATTCCAGAAGACGCGATCTGGACACCTGTCATCACGGTTCCTGCCATCGTTCCAAAAAGAACTGCAGAAAGAACGATCCACGCTGTCTTTTTTAACAAATCGTTTTTCCTCATGTATGTTCTAATTCTCCTTCCAAAAAGAGATTCCGCAAAAGAGGAATTCTCCCTGCTTTCACGAAATCTCTTTTTCATTTCATAGTAATTAAGCTGCCGGTGAGATCGTCTCTCCCGGGCCGCCGGTATTTTCTTCCTGAATACTGTTTCCAGGGCTGAACGGTGAAGCTGATGTTGTTTCATGGCTTCCCGGTCCATAGGTTTTCGTAGCTGCCTCTGTAGTCGCTGCTTCAGTGGTATGGGACGGTGACAATGTGCCGCTTGGTACTGTAGGCTTTAATCCCTCGCTGGTTTCTCCCGGATGGGCTGCCTTTGTAGTCTCTCCCGGATGAGCCTGACTGGTCTCACCAGGATGAACCTGGCTTGTTTCACCTGGGTGAAGTGCCTCAGAAGACTCTGATGCATGCTTACTGGTGGATGGCTCATAATCTTCCGGCGGGTCGATCACATTTCCGTCCTCATCGGTCTCGTATTCAAAATCAGTCTCCCCGTCAATGATACTCTCTCTTGTGGAAGAACTGCTTTCATTGCTCTCATCAGAAGAAGAGGTACTTTCCGAATTATTCTTTTCTGTACTCTTTTCATCTGTTTTTGCTTCTGTCTCCTTTGGAGTATAACCGCCGCCGGTACCAACATCACCAACTGGCTTTCCTTCCTTATACAGACCTGTATCAGATGCGATCTGGGCACTGATCTTCTTTACCATATCACTAGGTGTGTAATTTTCATCTCCAAACAGGAACTTATGCAGGGAAATAACGTTGCTCTCCAGTGTCTGCGGAATAACACAGTCACCTTTTTTGCCCATAGTCATATCACTTCTTGCCTCTGGGAAACCAGCGGTCTCGCCAATGTGATAACGGGTCAGGTTTTTCGCTGCCGGGATCACATCATCCAGAGTGATACTGCTTAAGATCTGCGGGAAGACAACTTCCATTACATTGTTCACAACGGAAAAATTCGCCTTTTTCAGTTTATCAAAGCTTAACTGGATGATCTTTCTCTGACGTTCCGTTCTTGCAAAGTCTGTATCCATCTTTCTAAGGCGGGCATAAGCAACTGCCTGGACACCGTCTAAATGGTTTTGTCCGGCGCTCTTTAACTGATGAGAACCAACACCTGTGGAATTTACTGTCTCTGTAATATAAGCATTGATGTAATAGAACTCTGCCTTACTCAGTTCTACATCAACACCGCCTAAAATATTAATGGCGTCTGCTACTGCCTTCCAGTTGAAGGTAGCATAATCATCGATCTCCAGGTCCAGATTCCGGTTCAGAGCTTCTACCGCCTGTTTCGGGCCGCCTCTGAAATATGCCTGATTGATCTTGTTGTAACTGTTCTTATCATCTACATTGAGATAGGTATCACGGAAAAGACTGACTAACTTAATCTCACCTGTCTCCTGGTTGATATTGCAGATGATAATAACATCGGACATGTTTCCTTTTCCGACAGAACTGTCACGGCTGTCTACACCAAATAAAGCTACGGTCCAGTAGCCCTTCATGGCCTGCTCTTTTTCCACAGAAATATAAGGATTGGTCATATCTGCTTTATTAAACTCAGAGTCCGTCTGCATCATGGACATCATGCGTTTTCCATACCAGCCTACGCCGATCAGGGCTAGAGCAATGATCTCTGCCACAATAAAGATGATAATGGTCCTTAAGCGGCTCTTTCCGGCTGCAGCAGCAGTCCGGCTTCCTCTTGCCGTACCTGCACCGGCTGTTCTTCCCGTTCTGCCTGTGCGTCCTGAAACCGAAGATCTCCTTCCTTCCTTTCTGCGGCTGCGGCCTCTCTTCACTTCGTCATCCGTTTCAAATTCGTTGTCAAAATCGCGATTCATGTACATTTCCTCATTGTAGTGGTAACGTTTTTTGTTAGTAGGCGTTCTTGTTGATAAATCCCTTGAAAATCGTCAGGAACATGATCTTAAAATCAAATCCAAGACTCCAGTTTTCAATATAATACAGATCGTGTTCGATTCTCTTTGTAATGGAAGTATCACCTCTGTAGCCATTGACCTGTGCCCAGCCGGTAAGGCCCGGTCTTACCTGATGCTTGATCATATAGCGTGGGATCTCTTCTTTAAATTTCTCTACAAAAAGAGGCCGCTCCGGTCTCGGACCTACCAGACTCATATCCCCAATGAGGATATTGAAAAACTGAGGCATCTCATCAATGCTTGTCTTTCTTATAAAACGTCCAACCGGTGTAACTCGTGGATCATGTGGGGTGGTCCACTGTTTTTTCTCCTTATTTGGATCCTGGACTTCCATAGAACGGAATTTAAACATCTTAAATGGACGGTTGTGCAGTCCGATACGTTCCTGACTGAAAATGATAGGTCCTGGAGAAGTAATTTTTATCAATGCTGCTGTGATCAGCATAAGGGGTGAAAACAGGATAATGCCAAACAACGCCCCGAAAATATCCACACAGCGCTTTATAGTCGCATTAAACACATTGGTCAACGGCACATGGCGGATATTGATCACAGGAAGTCCCTGCAGATCTTCCATATAAGGGATCGTAGGGATAATGTTATTGTAATCCGGAATAAATTTCGTATGCACGCCGGACTTCTCACAGGCTGCTACGATCTGTTCCAGATTGGAATATTCACTGATACCTAATGTAATAATGATCTCATCTAATGTATTAGCCGCAAGAAATGATTCCAGATGGGAGATCGGTCCTAATACCGGGGTCTTCTTATAGACATAACCTGGATTTTTATGGTCATCCAGGATTCCCTGGATATGGTATCCCCATTCAGGATTTAAGGATACACGGTCAATAAAACCTTCTGCCGCGCGGCTGTAACCGATAAGGAGCACATGCTTCTGGTTATAGCCATTGGTACGCAGGGATCGTAAAAACAGGCGGATCGCCATTCTCTCTCCTGCCAGAAGAAGAATATTCAAAATAAAGAACACCAGGAGCATTCTGGTAGAGAAATACCCCAGATGTACGATAAAGCTTCGTCCGCCGAAAAGGATCAGCGTAAAAAGCATCAGGCCGATGACATTTGCCTTGCAGATATTGGCAAATTCGACCCGTCTTCCCTGGATGCGTTTTGGTACATACAGGTGAAAGCAGCCGTTTAAGATCAGATAAACAGGAATTATAAATATAAGAGCCAGAAAATAAGGTCCCGGCTCAAGGGTAGCCCCCCTTAAAGGCACTACCTTGCCGCTGACGATAATAAACCACGCCAGCACATAGGCCACTGCTGTCACCATTGCATCCAGAAGCACCTGAACGTGGTTCAGGCTTTTCTGGTTATCTTTAATCATTGTATATCACCTTTTGTTGAGTAACGTTTGTGTTCATTTCCCCCTGACGGGGGAATGGACGCATAATCTTCAAAACATTATACATGATAGAGTCCCATTATTCTAGAACTTTTCTCTTAAAATATCATAAACTTCACAGTTTTGCCGCCTGTCTGGACAGAAATTCCCGGATATAAAGCACAGTTCCGGTACATAATCCCCACTCAATGGCAATGTAATTCTTCAGAAGCTTTTTCTCATATTTCACTTTTTTACACAGCTTGGCCGTCTTAAATCCTTCTTTTAAACCGTCAATGTAGTCTTTTCCAAAACCGATCTTCTTGAAAAATCCGTATTTCACCAGGATCCCAAGTCCCAGTGGAATGCAGTTTAACATCAGCTGAGGCAGGGGCATGTTTTTGTAGTTCAGATAAATATTATTTCTTGCTGCCAGCCGCACTTTAAATGGATTGTATCTGGAACCGCTGGTACCGCTGCCTACATGGTACACAATGGCAGTTGGGCAGTAAATATTGTCGTATCCGTAAATGCGGGCCCGGTAGCCCACATCAATATCTTCCAGATAGGCAAAATGCATCTCATCAAAATAGCCGATAGTCTCAAACACCTCTCTACGGTAAATGGCAGCTCCGGCACAGGCAGAAAATACCCGGCAAACATGATTGTAGCCTGTGGACGGCCGTCCCACACCTCTCTGGAAGGCCCAGCCCATAAGAGTATACATATCCCCGGCGTCATCCATTTTGCTGTGGTCATACAGCTGGATCATTTTGCTGCTGACAGAAAAGATCTTTGGTGAACGCTCCATGGCCTTTATCATTTCCCCGATATAATGGCAGTCCGGCTCTGTATCATTATTTAACAGGATCACATAAGGTGTTTTTGACGCCTTGATCCCCACATTCACAGCCCCGGAAAAGCCGGTATTGGTCTCCAGAAAAATGCTTGGGATCTCATGTTCCTTTAACCACTCCACGCTTCCGTCGGTAGAACCATTATCCACCACCAGGATCTCAAAATCCCGGCAGATCTGCATATCCAGCGCCTTAAAGCAGGGCTCCATAAACTTAAGACCATTATAATTCGGAATGACCACGGTCACTTTGGCAGCATTACTCATCGCTTTTTTTCTCCTCAGGTGCAAACTTGTCATACACAGACAGGTCATATGGCTCTCCGATCTTCTCTTTTTGCAGATCACGAAGAGCAAAATTGGACTTTCTAAGAGTAAGGTTCGGGTTGTAGTAAGGATCACCATTTTTAATGATATCCGGCCACTTCTTAATGAAAATAGCCACTTCCCTGTTAAATCTGGCTACCTTTTCCGGCGTGTCCTCCAGACCTCTGGACTTGGACTCATAATGGTAAAGAGTGGCATAAGGGGCATACACTACCAGTTTTCCCAGTGCCCGCACTTTCATGCAGTAATCAATATCGTTGAAGGCAACTGCCAGTTCCGTACTTAAACCGCCTACTGCGTCAAATACAGATTTCTTTGTCATTAAGCAGGCTGCGGTTACAGCGCTGTAATCCTGGGCGCACATTGCCCTGTGGAAATAGCTGTTTTCCGCCTTGTGAAGGCCAATAAAGGTATGTCCTGCAATACCGCCAAAACCGATGACAACGCCTGCATGCTGGATGGTATCATCTGCATACAGAAGTCTCGCCCCTGCAATTCCAACGTCCTCTCTCTGGCAGAAACCAAGCATCTCCCGGATGCTGTCCGGCTCCAGCAGTTCTGTATCATTGTTTAACAGAAGCAGATATTCGCCTTTAGCAAAAGAAGCGCCGAAATTATTGATGGCGGAATAATTAAAACCTTCCTTCCAGGTAACCACATGGAAAGCCGGGTGCTTTTCTTCCATTTCTTTATAATAAGCAAATGTCTCCGGCTCTGTACTGTTATTTTCCACTACAATAAATTCCAGGTTCCGGTAAGTAGACTTCTCTAAAATAGAACGGACGCACACATCCAGATCCTTGCTGTGATCCTTATTAGGAATGATAATGGAAACCAGGGGTTCGCCCTTGATCTTAAAGGTAGTATGGTAAATGCCGTAATCTACGCCCTTTTCCACCTTCTCTGCGGCGATGCCCATACGCTCATAATGGGCCATGATTGCTCTGGAACCAGCCTCAAAAGCATACATCTTGCTTTCCGGGTTGCTGGCAGTAGAGTCCTGATGACAGCGCCAGTGGTACAGCACCTGGGGAATGTGGACGATCTCTTTTGCCTGCTCGGTGCAGCGGAAGATAAAGTCATAATCCTGAGCCCCGTCAAACTCCTGGCGGAAGCCGCCTACACGGTCCAGTAATTCCTTCTTTACCACAAATAAATGGCAGATATAATTAACGCTGGTAAGCAGATCCGGGTTGAAATCCGGCTTAAAATGGGGATCAAACAACGCTTTTCCGTCCATATCCAGCTTATCTTCGTCAGAATACAGCACATCACAGTCCGGATGCTTATTAATGGCCTTTGCCACCTCATAAAAAGCCTGAGGCGGAATGGTATCATCATGGTCTGCCAGGATCACAAAATCACCGGTTGCCATAGAAAGAGCCGCATTGGTATTTCCGGAAATACCACGGTTTCCCCCTAAGATCTCATAGTGGATACGGGGATCCTTTTCTGCATATTTTTTTAGGACCTTTCCCACGTCCTGACCTCTCGGGCTTCCGTCTGCAATGCAGACCTCCCACTGTCCATAGGTCTGATCCAGGATAGAGTCCAACATTTCTTTCAGATAGCGCTCCGGTGTTTTGTATACCGGTATTACTACTGAAAATAATGGTTCATAATCAAAATGTGTTTCTCTCTGTGCCTTTAGATCATCCTCTGCAGGCTTGGTCAGGTCATACCACTCACCGTAGTCGTAATCATTATCCAGTCCCTGGATCTTGTGGCATGACTTTTTGATCAAGGCGCGAAGACCATTTTCCTTCCAGAAATCAAGGGCAACATGGACTGTCTCCATGTTCATCAGATCCTTGATCTTCTCCATGCGCTTGTGGGCCACGCTGGCTCTCTTGGTGATCAGTTCTTCATTGTATTTGATCTTCGCCTGTCTGCCGTCGCAGCGGATCAGCAGCCAGTAGCTTTTTCCCCGCTCATAAGGAAACTGGATGTCAAAGCCAAATTCCTTGTCGATCACTTTCTTAAAATAGATCTGGCTTACATCATCTCTTCTGGTAGAGACCATTTTGCACTTCACCGGCTGGTGATGCTCGTCCTCAACCCGGAATGTGACCTTGCTCTCCGGCGTCTTTCCCAGAGCCCAGCCGTTTAATGTGATGGAATTTTCGCGGATACGGACCACATCTACTTTATACTTCATTTTCCTTACCGTCCTTTGTATCTACGTCCTTTGTATCTACGTCCTTTGCATTTACGTTCTTTTCAACCTTTTCATTTTTCTGGTCAAAATTCAGTCTCTCTTCTTCAATGACCAGAGGACGTTTCATTACACGCTGATTGATACTCATAATGTACTCGCCCAGGAAACCAATAAAGAATAACTGGACAGAACCTAAAAACAGCATTCCAATAAGCATCGGCGCCATACCTGCCGGGAAACGGTCCCACCAGATCAACTTCATTACCAGATAGATCAGCGCAATGACCATACTTCCTGCTGCGCAGATGCCGCCGAAGATCGTAGCCAGGCGCAGTCCCTCTTTTGTATAGGAAGTAACGCTTAACATAGCCGCGTCATACAGGCGGTAGAAGTTATTGTGGGTCTTTCCTGCACGGCGCTTTGGCTGCTCATAAGGGATCTCCTTGCGCTTGTAGCCAAGTTCTGCTACGATACCACGTAAAAACGGGGTCGGGTCGTCTAACTTGCGCAGAATCTCGATGAATTCCCTGTCATAAAGGCCGGAACCTGTAAAATGCTCGATCTGCTCTACTTCTGACATCTTTTTAATAGTCTTGTAGTAGCAGGTGCGCAGCCAGTACATAAACTTATTCTCCTTGCTGCTGGTCTTAATGCCGATAACGATCTTATAGCCCTTTTCCCATTCATGGACATACTTTGGTATCATTTCTACCGGGTCCTGGAAATCTGCTACCATTTCAATGACGCAGTCGCCGGTCACCTGGAGCATACCATAATAAGGGGAATTAAACTGGCCAAAGTTTCTGGCATTAAAAATAGCCTTTATCTTCGGGTTCTGCCTGCAAAGCTCCCGGATCACGTCACGGGTGCCGTCTGTGGAGTCATTATCAATAAATACAAGCTCATAGTCGTACTGAGGCAGTTCTTTCACTAAAATATCCGTAACCGCCTTGCTGATAGGGCCTACGTTTTCCACTTCATTATAGCAGGGAATCAATACGCTGATCTTTTTCATAAGTTTTTGTTCTCTTTCTCTTTTTTCATCATAACGGACTCACATTCTCATTCTGTGAGCACATCATCGTCTCTATACCTTTGCGGAAGGTAAATCTTTCTTTCCAGCCGCCTGTCAGCAGCTCCAGCCTGGAAATATCCGGTTTTATGGAAAGGGCTCCTTCCTTTGCCTGGACAAAGGTGCCGTATTCCAACTCGCCTGCACCGTCGGCAATGGTATGGATCTCTTCTACAAAGTCTTTTAACACTCTGGTATCCTTGCTTGCAATATTTACAATAGTGCTTACAAGTCCATTTTTCTTAAACCGGTCATCTGCAGAGTCAGGCAGATGTGTATACAGCTCATACACCGCTTCCACTGCGTCATCAATGTACATAAAATTCCACTGATGCCTGCAGGCGCTTAAAGAAACTTTGTTTCCTGCCGGAAGCTCCCGCACCAGTGTGGAAATAATAGACCATGGATGATCTCCTGTTCCATACACACTGAAAAACCGCAGATGCACATAGTGAAGTCCCAATTCTTCACACAGCGGCACTGCTTTCTGGTAGAACTCCCATTTTGCCTTTCCGTACTGGTTTACCGGGTGACACTCTATATCTTCCTGCATAAAGCCGTCTGTAAGGCCATATTCTACTCTGGAACCGGCATCCATAAACATGGTACAGCCCAGTTTCTTTGCAGCACGGATACATTCCAAAGAACCGGCTACATTTTTCGCCTGGACTTCCGGTGAGTCGATCTCCTGACGGTTTACACCGCCCCAGGCAAGATGAAAGAAAGCATCCGCCTGTCCGATCTGGCTTACACAGTCCATTACATTACTTAAGCCACAGGGAACCATATAGAGGTTTTCATCCTTGGGAAGGGCGTCTAAATGACTGGACTCCGGACGCACCAGGGCAAATACCTCTGCCCCCTTCTTTAAAAACAGTTTTGCCAGATTGCTTCCAATAAAACCAGTGGCTCCTGTTATAACTATCCTCATTCCATTTCCTCCTAAACCATTTCAAGGTGATTGGAGCGCATGGCACGGATCTCTATCTTTTCACCGAAACGTTCCCTGATGATCTTTGCGATCTCATCTGTATAGCCTGGAGCTGTGATCACAATGGCATCTACCGGGTATTCCTCAAAATAATCCGGCGGCACGATGGGTAGATGGGATGCAGGAGCAAATTTACCATGCTTAAATGGTGCAGAGTCAATAATATACTGCACATTTTTCCCAAGGCTGGTAGTAGCCGCCAGAGTAAAGCCCTGATGACTGGCTCCCCACATGCAGACAGTCTTGTTCCATGCCTTTAAATACTTCATATAAGTATCCATTTCTGCCCGCAGGTTTACATAACAATCCAGCAGATTTTCTGTCTCCGCCTGAGGACGCTTGCGCACGATCAATGATAAGGTATCACGGTTGATCATGGACGCCTCTAACACGGCAAAACCGCAGCGTTCCATAAGGGAAGTAAGTGTATCAAAGGTATAATAAGCAATATGGTCACGGATCAGCTCATAATAACTGCTGTGCTCCATAATATACTCAAAGCTTGGCACAGTGATCAGTCCCATAGCATCATCTTCCAGATTGTTCCAGATTGCACGAAGCATAGTCACCGGGTTTGGCTGGTGTTCCAGGAAGTTAAAGGATAAGAACACATCATAAAGTCCCCCTGGGATCACAGTGTCCTCTGTCTCCGTAAAGCCCTGAACCACGTCAATGCCCTTGCTTTTTGCCAGCTCCACTAACGCCGGATCGTGCTCCATTCCATGGACCTCTACCGGGAACTCCTTTAAAACCTGTAAAAATTCGCCCTGACCGCAGCCAACTTCAATAAAGCGCTTGCCTTCCAGGTGATAGGTCTCAATGAGATGTTTATACTGCTTTCTGCGAAGCTCTGCCATAGTAGTAGAATATCCACCGGCACGGATCACATCCCGGTAATAATCCACAGGTTCGCAGTCAAACTGCACCAGACCGCAGCCGCTGCACTGGCACAGATCCAGAGTCAGTCCCTTATCAGCGCCTACATGGTCTGCATCGGGCATATGCTGTGCAGATGCCGGCATATTATCTAATGTAAGAAGCGGTGTCTCCCAGAGAGGAGCTCCGCAGGCAATACAACGTTTCATTTAACCTGTTCTCCTTTATTTCAGCTTTTTCTTTCCCTTTTTCTGTTTCGGATTTCGCTTTTATCTTTCTTTCTGGACCTCTTTTATGGTCTCCAATATTCCTTCTTTAAATGATACCTGCTGGTGAAAACCAATGGCATTTTTAAGCTTCGTAAGCTCCGGCATCAGGGAAACGCAGCCTTCTGCATTTGGCGGCCGGTAGCCGAACTCATAACTTCCTTTTTCACCACAGATCTTAAAAAGCTCTTCTATATACGCTTTTAAAGGTCTTGTATCTTCTCCTGCCACATTATACACGCCTGCTGCAGCTTTGCCAAGAAGAAGTTTTACCAGTATTTTGGCCGCTTCCTCCACATACAGGAAGTTCCACTGCTGGGTACATGGTCCCATTTCCATATGTCCGCCGGATAAAAAGGCGCGGATGCAGGTCTCGATCAGGGACCATGGGTGGTCTCCAGGACCGTATACGCTGAAAATGCGGGTATGGATATAGTCTACTCCCAGCTCTTTTGCAGCTTTGGACGCCTGCTGGTATACCAATACCTTGTCTTTTCCATATTCAGACACAGGATGACACTCCTGTTCTTCTTTCATCCAGTCCGTACAGATCCCATATTCTGCCTGGGAGCCGGAAAACAGGAACCGTTTGCAGCCAAGAGCTGCCGCTGTATAAAGAGCCTGGATCGCATAGCCAATGTTCTTTTCCTGCAGCTTTACGTCCTTCCGCTTGTCACTTCCTGCGCCGTCCCAGCCTAAATGAAGCCATGCTTTGGCCTGCAGGTCCTCTTTTTTGTAAATTTTTTCCAGCTTTTCGATCTCACCCAACTCACAAAAGCAAAGTTCCAGATCACCAACCTGTTCTCCCTTTTTCTCTGCCTGCTGTTTCAGATCTTTAAAAAGTTCCTGCAGCGCCCCGGCCCCGGCAGATGCGGGGCGGGATACTGCAAGCACATTTTCTCCATTTATCAAAAGCTCTTTTACAGCTGCTCTTCCAATAAAACTGGTAGCGCCTGTAACGATCACAGTCATAGGATCATTGGTCCTTTCTTACTATATCTATATATATCTCATGCTGCCGCCCGCAGGCGGCACATGTTTGTCTCTTTTATCCCTTAATCCTTGGAATGATCATATTCTCATCCATTTCCTCATCAGGAAGGAATGGTGCCAGATCTTCCAGTGGCGGAGATACCAGTGTTCCGTCCGGCAGACGTTTTGCAGAAGACTTTGGCTCAAAGTTCTGGTCTGTAGTCACGAAGATCTCACAGATCACAGGACCTTCTGTTGCCAGTGTTTTCTCCACTGCCTCTGCCAGCTGTCCATTGTGCTCTGCTCTCACATAAGGATAGCCATAAGCAGCTGACAATTTCTCCATATCCGGGAAACTTAAGTCACCGCTGTCATAACCAACACCAACTAACGGCTCACCAAAGAAATTCTTCTGGGTCTGGCGAATGGAATGATAACCGCCATTGTTGATGATAAATATCTTAATACCCATTTTGTGGTGGATAATGGTCTGCAGCTCCTGGATATTCATCTGAATACTTCCGTCACCGGTCACCAGGATCACATCTTCCCCTTCACGGTCAGCCCCCATGCTGTAAGCGCCGTTCTTTCTGGAAGCAGCCCAGATGCCGATGGCTGCCGGCAGGTCATATCCCATGGAAGCTACCGCTGAGTTGGAGATAAATCTCTGGCCCTTTTTAATGATCTGGGCATGGCCGCCTACTACGCAGGCAGAACCATTTCCCACTACGGTGATCTGTCCTTCCTTTATGCGGCTGCTGATGGCCTGAATGGCTGCATATACATTGGCAGCCTTGTCTTCGCTTTGTTCCCAGTGTTTTTTCTGTACTACCGGATATTTCTTCTTCCACATAGCGCAGGTCTCATTCCAGGTCATTCCCTTAATACCTTCGCCGTAAGTAAAGATCTGCTTCTTTTCAGGCTCACTTAAGCTGTCTGGAAGTGTATCCTTTTCTGCTTCTAACACTTCATCCAGGCATTTATCCAATACTGCCAGCAGATCTGCCGCATCTGCATGGACCGGCATATCCACATGTACAGAAGGCTTCTTTAACTCTTCTTCATCAATATCATTTACGATCACATAAGCAGCTCTGGCCCATGTTTTATAGTTGTAGCCCACCTGGCGGATGCTTAAACGGCTTCCAATAGACAGCACCAGATCGCTGTTCTGGATGGCAAAGTTACCTGGACGGTCGCCCATATTTCCGCCCCGTCCTACATATAATGGATGCTCGTCCCAGATACAGTCCTCACTGTCCCAACCTGTAACTACGGGGATTCCCAGCTTCTCCACTACCTTCATAAATGTCTCATGAGCACCAGCCAGACGGATACCATTTCCTGCATTGATCACCGGCCGTTTTGCCTGACGGATCTTTCCAATAATGGTCTTTGCAGTCTCTTCTGTTACCTTCTTTGGAAGAACCTGGCGTTTTTCTCCTTCTCCCGCTTCATCTTCCGGGATTGCAGGCACATTTTTCTTCTCTGCCCAGCCATTTCCACCATTTTCATAATCTTCCGGGTCAAATCCCATGAGCTCATCAGTCTCCACATAAGCGCCCTGAACATTCAACGGAATATCCAGCCAGCTTGGTCCCTTGCGGCCGGAATTTGCCAGATATAATGCCTTTTCCAGGCAGTAACGGATACGCATAGGATCAATAACCATTTCTGAATACTTGGTCATGCAGTCAATGGCTTTGCAGATATCAAATTCCTGGTCGCCCATAGCACGGATGCCGGTGCCGGACCAGCGTGCAGTGGTGTCATAACGCACCTGTCCGGAAAGCACTATCATAGGAATTGAGTCCAGCCATGCGCCTAACACGCCGGTAATGGCATTGGTGCCCCCAGGCCCTGTTGTTACGCAGAGAGCCGCCATTTCATTATTAATTCTTGCATAAGCCTCTGCTGCAATGGCGCAGGCCTGCTCATGGTGATCATAAATACAATGAAGGCCCTTCTGGTGTCCCAGTGCGTCATCCAGATGCATGGCGCCGCCGCCAGTGACCATAAATGCCTGGTGGATACCAGCCTTCACTAACATTTCAGAAACATAGTTTGAAACTTTCATCCTCATAATAGGTTTTCTCCTTTAAGTCCTTTACGCATCAATCTATCTGAAAACAAGCATACCACAAAATACTTAAAAAACATACTGTCTTTTTCCTTAAGGGGTTGCCCCCAGGTCCCATTTCCAGGTGTGGAAACCATGTCCAGACTTACCAGTAACCTTCACTGGAAAGACGGCTTCATCCTGGTTATAATGACCTGCGTAATGCAAACAACGGATCAACGGCCACTAACAAACTACAAGATCAACACATTAAAAAGGAGAGATTTTATATTATGAAGAAACAGGCAACATTTCTGGCTGTATTATCCACCGCAGTATTTACTGCATTTATGGCGTTCCCGGCTTACGCAAAAGCAACTGGCTGGACCGAAGACAATGGCAACTGGTATTACTATGACTCCTACGGAGATCCCCTTACTGATACATGGAAGAAATCCGGGAATGACTGGTACTACTTAAACTCAGACGGCATCCGCGCTTACTCAGAGCAGATCGATGAATATTATGTAAATGAAGAAGGCAAACGTGTCACCTGCCAGTGGGTCACCATTGAAAATGAAGACTACTGGAATGAAGATGACGCTCCTGAATTCCTTCATTACTACTATGGAAAAGACGGCAAAGCCTTAACCTCCACCTGGGCTTCCATTAACGGCAGCTGGTACTATTTTAACGAAGACAGCATCATGGAGACCGGTTCTATCCAGATAGATGGCTACAATTATTATCTGGGAGAAGACGGCAGCAGAAAGACCGGCTGGGTCCTTTTAGAAGAAGAAACTGATGATCCGGAAGATCTGGAAGCATGGTACTACTTTGACGGCAACGGCCGCCGCGTAGAAAACGAAGTAGATAAGAAGATCAACGGCGATTACTATACTTTTGAAGACGGAAAAATGCAGACTGGCTGGTATAAGGTTCCTGCTATGGTTGAAAATACTGTTTCCGAAGGCGCAGAAACTGCTACTGACTCAAATGCTGAGAATTCTGCCGCTTCTACTGCTAACCTTCCAGCTATCTCCGGCTATAAATACTATGACGAAGACGGAAAACGCGCTTCCGGCTGGCGCACCATTGAAGGCGTGGAAAACATCAGCGAAGACGGCGAACTTTTTAACTTCTACTTTAAGAACGGTACTCCTTACTGTGGAAAAGAAGGACTTGAGATCTTCACCATTGAGTCCAAAAAATACGCATTTAACACTGCAGGGGAAATGCAGACCGGCAAGCAGTCTGTAAAGACCTCTGAAGGCACTTTTGCTAACTACTACTTCGATGAAGAAGGCGTTATGAAGACCGGCAAGCAGACCATCTACGATGAGGACCTTGGCGAGACCCAGAACTGGCTCTTCCACGCAGAAGGCACCAAAAAAGGTCAGGGCTACCACGGCATCAAAGACAACACTCTGTATGTAGAAGGCCTCCGTCAGGAAGCAGACAAAGACCTGCGCTTCGCACCAGTATCCTTAGACGGCACTCGCTACCTTGTAAATGTAAACGGCGCAGTCCAGAAAGCCGGATCTACTTCCAAGTCTGCATCTAAGCCAGAGCTTGGAAACGGATACAAAGACTTCAAGGACGAGAACGAAGTGATCTGGACTGTAAACACTGAGGGTGTTATTCAGGTGTAGAATCTCTGCCACAGTCCGATGACCGGCACCGCTGCTTTAGCGGCTGGTTTCCTCTTCCTCTCTGGCCCACTGCCCGCCGCCCCGTCGGCGGGTCAGTCCCCCGCGCCTTTTTTTGTGCATTTTACCGAATTTAAAAATATTTTAAAAACAGGCGGTATATTTTGGAATTTCACGCGTTATTTATAGTGTAAGCAATTTTTAAGAACCATTCTACATAAAGGGGGATTTGTGATGAGAGAATTAGCTGTTTTTTACTGTCCGAAATGCGGATACTATGCCTACTACCAGACTTCGCGCCATCCACAGTGTCCCAGATGCAGTCATCTGGATGTGATGCGTATGGCGCGTATGCATTACAGAGAATTTATGGATATGGGATGTAAAGAAAGGGACGATTACCTGGCCCTTGAGATCTTGAAGGACAACCCGTCTTACATAAAACGGATCACTGCTCCTCACAAACGTTTCAACAGCCGTGAGATCATTGCAGAAATGAACGTTGAGATCATGCGTCTCGACACAGAAAACAAAATACTCAGCGACACTGTTAAATGGATGCATGACACCATCTGGGAGATGATCCGTGAACAAAAGGGATACACCGATAAAAATGTAGCTGAGATCTTAAACAATCTGGAGAATGACGATCCCCAGGAAGACCGTGAAGATCCTCCTGAGGATACAAAGGTCACCACCGAAGCGTATACCAGCGAACACACCCGGCATTGATTTTTCCTTTCCACTCCTGACCATCAGCCTGACCACATAGATTATTGGTACAAGCTCAGCAGACTGCCCGGCTTATCTGTGATCATATTATCGATCCCGGCTTTTTCGCACTTTTTTAAAGAATAAAGATCATTGATGGTCCAGGCTACAGCCTTCTTTCCAAGACCATGTATCTGATCCACCAGTTCCTTCTGCACCAGTTCAATACTGATCATAAACTGGTCCGCAGCCGTATACTGCCCCGGATCTCCTATATCCTTAGAAGTGATATAGCCGGTCTTAAGAGAAGGCTCTA
>CAVIPV010000004.1:0-50346 GCA_963644495.1 Prevotella sp.
GATCTAATGGGACATGAAAGTATTGAGACGACACGGATCTATCTGACAAAATCTACCGAAGAACAGCGGGCTATGATCGACAAGATCGTTACCTGGTAGCACTTTTACAAAATATCTTCTAGGATGGTAATGCAGGTTTTCTGCAAAATTTACTATATTTTAGGAGGATATTTTTATGACAGAACAGATGAATAGGAATGGTATGAACACGCAAAAGAAGCGGGTACAGGCGCAGTTTCGGCGGTTTTTGGTAGAGCAGAATATGTCAGCGCATACGATCACAGCTTATTGTTATGCAGTAAAACAGTTTTACGGGCTTTATTCCCAGTTGACGAATAAAAATCTGCAGCTTTATAAGGTATTTCTCATTGAACGCTATAAGCCTCAGACTGTTAATCTCCGTCTTCGGGCTATGAACTGTTTTGTGCGGTACCGGGAAAGTTCTCTGTGCCTGGTTTCTATGGTGCATGTACAGCAAAAAAGATTTTTAGAGCAGATCATCAGTCAGGCGGATTATATCTAAAAGGAATTATGAGATACTAAAAAAGAAACTAAAACGGGACGAAAACTGGTTCTGGTATTTTGTGGTACGCTTTTTAGGGGCAACGGGAATGCGGGTCAGCGAACTTTTGAAAATAAAGGCGGAACATGTGAAGCTGGGAATGATGGACCTGTATTCAAAGGGCGGCAAAATGAGACGTATTTATTTTCCGGCTGTGCTCTGTGAGGAAGCAGAAGGTTGGCTTAAAAGGCGGGGGATTGTTTCCGGCTATATTTTTACAGGAAGAAACGGGCAGGTGATCACCGCCAGAGGTGTCCATTCCCAGTTAAAGGTGCTGGCAAAACGGTACAAGATCCCGCCAGAGCAGGTGTATCCCCACTCTTTCCGGCACCGGTTTGCGAAGAATTTTCTGGAGAAGTTTAATGACATTTCCCTGCTGGCGGATCTTATGGGACATGAAAGTATTGAGACGACGCGGATCTACCTGACCCGGTCTTCCGAAGAGCAGCAAAAATTGATCGACCAGGTAGTGAAGTGGTAGTGCGGCAATCAAAAATGTGGTATACTCATATCATTACAACAAAGGATGGACAACATATGTACGAATACACATGGTATCAATGGCTGAGTTTCTTCTATATATATTGTTTCTGTGGATGGATCTTTGAGTCCACCTACGTATCTTTGAAACAACGGCGTTTTGTAAACCGGGGCTTTTTGCGGCTTCCCATGCTGCCGCTTTATGGTACGGGGGCTGTGATGATGCTGTGGGTATCTCTTCCCTTTAAGAGCAGCCTGGTCATGGTCTATATTTCCGGTGTGATCGGGGCTACGATCCTGGAATATGTTACCGGCTGGGGAATGGAACGGCTATTTAAGATGAAATACTGGGATTACAGCAACCAGCGTTTTAATTTAAACGGATATATCTGTCTGTCCTCTTCTGTTGCATGGGGATTTCTGACGATCTTCCTTACAGAGGTGATCCATAAGCCTATTGAACGGTGGGTGCTTCATGTTCCAACTATGATCATGATCCCCTGTTTATCTGTGATCACCGTTGTTTTCATTATTGACTCCGCAGAATCTGTACGTACTGCCCTGGATCTTGCCAAGGTACTGGATGCCATGACAAAGATGAAGGCAGAACTGGACGATGTTCAGGTGCAAATGGCGCTTTTGAAGGCGGAAACGGAACAGAAATTAGAAGAAGCAAGGGAAGATACGGCTGTGAAGCTGGAAACCTTGCGGGTGGAAGCAGCTGGAAAGGCTGCGCAGCTGCGAAATGTGACTGCAGAGCGGGCCGCTCAGCTGAAATATGAGACAACGGAACGTGCAGCCCGACTGCGGTATGAGACTGCATTGAAAGCGGCTGAGTTAAAGGAACATGCGGATGAGAAGGCGGCTCAGTACCGGGAAGCGGCTGCTGCGAAAATTGAAGCTGCAAAGAATGCCAAAGCAGCTATGGCAGCCAGCCGAAATGAGCGTATGGCGGCTATGAACAGCCGAATCGCGGAACTGACGAAGAAGCGTCAGGATATGATGACACATATGAATTTCTACCGCAAGAGTATTTTGCGCGGAAATCCTTCTGCATCTTCTATGCGGTTTGCGGCGGCTTTGAAGGAATTGATGGAAGCAGCTGAGAGTAAGAAGAAGTGAGAGGTTATGTCCCCGCCTGACGGCGGGAATCAAACAAAGAAACCCCTGGGATTGAAATTTTCTTTCCCAGGGGTTTTCGTTTACTTAAAGCAGACGATGATTATAACATCTTATCAACCATAGCCATAACAGCTGCGCCAAGTGCATTTTCTTTCTCTTCTGCATCTTTCAGGGATGTTCCCTTTACGCCGAAGTAGAATTTGATCTTTGGCTCGGTGCCGGATGGTCTTACGCAGATCCATGCGCCGTCTTCCAGATCATAGTAGAGAACATTGGAAGAAGGAAGGCCGGTTGGCTTTACTTCGCCGGTTGCCATATCTTTGATGGTATCTAACTTGTAATCTCTTGCGGAGGTTACTTTGTAGCCGCCAACCTCTGTTGGAGTATTATTTCTCAGTGTTTCCATAATGGACTGGATCTTTGCAAGTCCTTCGATGCCGGATAAGCCGATGGCCTTTACAGCGTCTTTGTAGTAGCCATATTTCTCATACATAGCGATCATTGCATCCCATAAGGTCATGCCTTTCTGCTTGTAGTATGCAGCAGCCTCGCAGAGAGCGGCTGTTGCGGAGATAGCGTCTTTATCACGGGCATAGGTTCCGATCAGGCATCCGTAGCTCTCTTCCATTCCAAAAAGGTATGTACCATGTCCGGTTGTCTCATTCTTTAAAATCTGTTTTCCGATCCACTTAAATCCGGTAAGAACTTCGATCAGTTCTGCGCCGTAGGATTTTGCTACTGCATCGATCAGGTTGGTGGAAACGATAGATTTAACAACCTGTCCGTCTGCCGGAATCTTTCCAGCTGCCTGCTTCTGGCTGAGTACATACTCGCACAGCAGGGAACCGGACATATTTCCTGTTAATGGGATATATTCGCCGGATTTGGTATCTTTTACATATACGCCAAGACGGTCTGCATCCGGGTCAGTTGCCAGTACCAGGTCTGCATTTTTCTCTTTTGCCAGCTTTAAGCCCAGTTCAAATGCTTCTTTTGCTTCCGGGTTTGGATAGCTTACAGTTGGGAAATCTCCATCTGGCAGTTCCTGCTCCGGAACTACGTATACATGAGTAAATCCGATTTCTTTCATAACTCTTCTTGCAGGAATGTTTCCTGTTCCGTGAAGAGGTGTATATACAATGGTGATCTGATCCTGCATTTCATCAATGGCCTTCTGGTTTACCACCTGAGCCTTTACCTGAGCGATGTATTTGTCATCGATCTCCTGTCCAATTACCTGATACAGACCTGCTGCTGTTGCAGAAGCCTCGTCTGTGGTCTTAACAGTAGACAGATCTTCAATAGCCAGAACTTCTTCTGTAACACCTTTGTCGTGAGGAGGTGTAAACTGTGCGCCGTCTTCCCAGTATACCTTGTAGCCGTTGTATTCCGGCGGGTTATGGCTTGCGGTGATGTTGATACCTGCTACGCAGCCCAGTTCACGTACTGCAAATGACAGCTCTGGTGTTGGGCGAAGGGACTCAAACTTATATGCCTTGATGCCGTTTGCTGCTAAGGTCATAGCTGCTTCCATAGCAAATTCCGGTGACATATGACGGGAATCATATGCAATCGCTACGCCTTTGTTTGCTGCTCCCTGCTTGATAATGTAATTTGCAAGTCCCTGAGTAGCACGTCTTACAACGTAAATATTCATACGGTTGATACCTGCGCCGATGATACCTCTTAAACCAGCGGTTCCGAACTCAAGGTCCATATAGAAACGCTCTTTGATCTCATTTTCGTTGCCTTCAATGGCACGCAGTTCTTCCTTTGCAGCCTCGTCAAAATAAGGGTTTGATAACCATTCCTGGTATATCTTCATGTAATCTTTCATTATAACATACTCCCTCCTGAATTAAGTTTTTGGAGTCAAAAGGTCTTTGACAGCCCCCATGATCTATGTCTCCCATTATACTATATTGTATCAGAAAAAGGAAGTCTTAGAAGAAGCGGATTTTCTTTACCATCTCCACAAATTCACGGTTATTTCTGGTTTTTGCAAAGAGGTCTAAGATCTTTTCTACTGCCTCATCCGGCTTTAGGGAATTGGTGGCTTTGCGGATAATGTCCACTGCCTCTGCCTCTTCTTTTGTCAGGAGCAGATCATCTCTTCTGGTGCCGGATTTTAAAATGTCAATGGCCGGGAAGATACGTTTTTCAGACAGCTTGCGGTCTAATACCAGTTCCATGTTGCCGGTACCCTTAAATTCCTCGTAAACCACGTCATCCATACGGCTACCTGTATCAACAAGGGCAGTTGCAAGGATGGTCAGACTGCCTCTTTCACGCATATTTCTGGCTGCACCGAAGAAACGCTTCGGCATGTGGAGTGCTGCCGGGTCAAGACCGCCGGAAAGTGTACGGCCGCTTGGAGCAACCGTCAGGTTGTAGGCTCTTGCCAGACGGGTGATACTGTCTAAAAGAATGATAACATCCCTTCCATGTTCTACCAGACGTTTTGCACGCTCGATGACCATTTCAGATACACGTTTGTGGCGCTCCGGCAGCTCGTCAAAAGTGGAATAAATAACTTCTACATTTGGTCCTACAATGGCTTCTTTGATGTCAGTTACTTCCTCAGGACGCTCGTCGATGAGCAGGATCATCAGATGCATATCCGAATGATTGGTGGTAATGGCTTTTGCCACCTGCTTTAAAAGAGTGGTCTTTCCTGCTTTTGGCGGGGAAACGATCATACCACGCTGTCCTTTGCCGATTGGTGCCAACAGGTCTAATACTCGCATGGCAACGGAGGTCTTCTCTCTTGGATTTTCCATGTGGAGACGCTGATTTGGGAAGATGGGGGTCAGATCCTCAAAGTTTGGTCTTGTCTCTGTGGCGCTTAATGGATAACCATTCACGGTCTTGATATAGAGCAGAGCGGCAAATTTTTCTGTAGCTGCCTTTACTCTTCTGTTTCCGATAATGATATCGCCGGTCTTTAAGTTAAAACGACGGATCTGGGACGGGGCTACGTAAACGTCATTTTCACCTGGAAGGAAGTTTTCGCAGCGGATAAAACCGAAGCCATCCGGCATAACCTCTAAAATACCGTTTGCCTCGATGCCGCTGTCTAATTCTGCCATGTCCTGTGTGGAAAGTCCCATGGCGTCATTTCTGTATTCCGGTTTTACCATGCGCTCCTGGCTGTCCATGTTCTGGCCGTTATTCTGACCATAAGTCTGGTTCTGGGAAGAATAGTTCTGGCTGACAGACGCAGCTGCTGTCTGGGACTGGGATGTCACGCTGTGGGAGTCAGAGTTGTTTGAATTGCTGTTATTATTTCCGTTATTATAATTATTGTTATTGTTGCTATTATTGTTATTGTATCGATTATTGTTGTAATTGTTATTTCCATAGGTACGGATCTGAGGACGGGTCTGGCTGTAGCGCTGTTCATGGCCGCGGTTATTTCTCTGGTTATCACGGGCGCGGTTTTCCTGAGTACGGTTCTCCTGGAAACGGGATTCTTGTGGACGGGATTCCTGTACGCGGTTCTCCTGGTTTTTTGGAGCCGGGGCCTGTTTTGGCTGTGCCTGTACCGGCTGTGAATGCACTGGTTCTGCCTGAACAGGTGCAGCAGTCCCTTTCTCCTGTTTTCCTTTCTCCTCATGTTCACACAAAAGGTCGATGATCTCAGCCTTACGGAGGCCGCTGATTCCTTTTAGTCCCACATTTTTTGCCATATCTTTTAACACGGCAAGGGACATTGTTTCTAATTTTTCACGCATATTATTCTCCTATCTGCTATGCATTAATAAATTGCAATGTATGTAATTTCTCATGTTGTAAAATACGGGATTTTTTCCAGATACAGAAAGTTCCTTAAAATAATAGATAAAGCCTGCAGGCAGAATGAACTGCAGGCTGTTTTTCTTTATTTATTATAGTACGAAAATGTTACTCTTTCAACCATTTCATATGCTCTTTTATCTGTTTTTCGTAGCCATTATCCGATGGTTCATAAAAAATCGTGCCTTCCATACCGTCGGGAAGATACTGCTGGTTTACATAATGTTTCGGATAATCGTGGGCATATTTGTAGCCATCCCCGTGGCCTAACTTTGCCGCACCTTTGTAATGGCGGTCCTGAAGATGAACAGGCACCGGCATGGTCCGGGTGGTCTTTACATTTTCCATGGCATTCTGGATCGCTACGCAGGCTGCATTGCTCTTTGGAGCGCAGGCCACATAGGAAGCCGCCTGGGAAAGGATGATCTGGGCTTCAGGAAGTCCGATGCGCTCCGCTGCCAAGGAGGCACTTACTGCCACAGTTAAGGCCTGTGGATCTGCATTTCCCACATCTTCGGAGGCGCAGATCATAATGCGGCGGGCTATAAATTTAATGTCTTCTCCTGCATACAGCATACGGGCCAGATAATAGACCGCTGCATCCGGGTCAGAGCCGCGCATACTTTTGATAAAAGCAGAAATGGTGTCATAATGGTTGTCCCCGTCCTTGTCATAACGCACAGCCCGCTTCTGGATACATTCCTGGGCTGCTGCCAGATCAATATGTATCAGGCCGTCTTCCCTGCGCTCGGTGGTAAGAACACCCAGTTCAATGGCATTTAAAGCGGCTCTGGCATCTCCGTTGGCTGTATCTGCCAGAAAGTCTGCTGCATCTTCGTCCAGTTTTACCCGGTAGGTACCCATGCCACGCTCTGTGTCCGTAACTGCCCGGTGGATCAGCTGTTTAATGTCTTCTTTTTCCAGAGGTTTTAGTTCAAAAATACGGGACCGGGATAAAAGCGCCCCGTTGACCTCAAAATAGGGATTTTCCGTGGTGGCGCCGATCAGCGTCAACGTTCCGTCTTCTACAAAAGGGAGAAGATAATCCTGCTGGCCCTTGTTAAAACGGTGGATCTCGTCTACAAAAAGGATGGTCCGCCGTCCGTACATTCCCATATTGTTTTTCGCCTCTGTGACCACTTCTTCCATGTCCTTTTTACCGGCCACTGTAGCATTGATCTGCTTGAAATCTGCCTGTGTTGTATTGGCAATGACCTTGGCAAGTGTGGTTTTTCCTGTGCCTGGGGGGCCATAAAATATGACTGATCCCAGTTTATCTGCCTTGATCGCCCTGTAGAGCAGCTTATCTTTTCCAATGATATGCTGCTGTCCCACTACCTCGTCCAGTGTCCTCGGGCGGAGTCTGGATGCCAGAGGCGATTCCTTTTCCATGGTATTTTCTCTCATATAGTCAAATAGATCCATTTAGTTTCTCCATTATTCGATCAAAAGTTCATCTGCTGTTACAAAAACATAGCCTTCCTTTTGCAGTATGTCGATCAGCTCCAGTGCTGCTTCTACAGAGGAAGGAAATATATCGTGTAGTAATATAATATCCCCATCTTTTACATCTTTCAAGACCCGGCGAAGGATCTTTCCTGTATCTTTCAGTTTCCAGTCTAAAGAATCTACGGACCAGAGAACAGGCGTCATTCCGATCTCTTCTTCCAGTTCTTCGTTCCAGTCGCCATAAGGCGGACGTATATATTCCGGGCGTTTCCCGGTAATGGCCTCGATCTGTTCCTGGGTGTGTTCTACTGCTTCGCAGACTGCCTTTGTCCCTGCTTTTGTCAGCCGGATGTGTTCATAGCTGTGGTTTCCGATGAGATGTCCTTCTTCGCTCATCCGCTTTACAATGTCTTCTTTTCCCTCTATGTTTTTTCCCATAAGGAAAAAGGTGGCATGGACGCCCCGTTCTTTCAGACCGTCTAATAAAATGGGGGTATATTTACTGCTTGGACCGTCATCAAAGGTCAGCGCAATATATTTGGGCGGACATGCTGTTTTTGAAAGCACTGGAAGGGAAAATATTTTTTCTATATCGGTATGACCATTTTTCAGGAAAAGGGCAGATAGGAGAAGATCTGTGGTAAAGAGAAGGATAAGGAAACATTTGATATATCGGTTATGCACGATGGGGTTCACCTGGGGACTGGTATCTGTTTATTTTATGCAGAAGGGAATAGAAAAATCCGCGTTTGCGACGTTTTCATGAATATGGGGATACACATCCCGTTGCAGGACGGTATCCCCATATTTGTATCAGCCTGGTGCCTGACCCGTTGTTACTTTATTGTCGCTTCCAGTATTTGCGGAGTCTTTCTTTACACCCGGACCTCCGTTTACGCCAGTTACTTTCTGGTCACCAGCAGAGGAATTGGAATTGCTATTATCAGATGAGCCTGTAGTCTGATCTACAGGAGTGATCTGGACGTTGTTGCCGGTATTATTATTTCCTGTATTATTACCTGCATTGCTGCCTGAAACATTATTCCCGTTATTTGTATTTCCTGAGTTGGAATTATTCTGCGTATTTTGGGAATCCTGCGTATCCTGGGAGTTCTGGCTGTTCTGGCCACCGTTAGTGTTTTCCTGTTCCTGCGCACTCAGATGCCCGTCAGCTGCAGCCTGGTAAACAGTACCGCCGATCTCTACCGCTCTGCCTGCTACCATGCGGCCGTCAGAAGGATCCAGATAATAATGAAGGCCGCCAACCTCGATCATACCCGTTGCCATACGGCCGTCACCATTAAAGTAATACCAGGCGCCGTCAAACTGTCTCCAGCCAGTTGCCATAGCACCGGAAGCTTTCAGATAATATTTGCTGCCTGCTTCTGTGAGCCAGCCGGTCTGCATCACACCATCACTGCCAGTATAATACCAGGTGCCATTATCATTGACCCAGCCTTTTAACATGTCGCCGGAACTGCCAAGATAGTACCATTTTCCATTCTGGTTCGTCCAGCCAGTGAGCATTTTTCCAGAATTTTCCAGATAATACCGCTTGCCGCTGACTTCGATCCAGCCGGTGGATGCAAGGCCGTCTTTATCCATGTAATACCAGTCATCCCCGTCTTTTGCCCAGGCATTTTTCTGCTTCTCATAGTTTGCGTAATAATAGCGCTTTCCATCAATGGTGCGCCAGGTATTAGCCGGGATCACAGAAGAAAAGTCTTTAAACTGGAAATCAATATCCACTCTGCCGCTGATGCCGTTTACAGAACCACTGCTGGTTGCCTGCCACATGACCGGATTCTGATAAGTCGGGCGGGCAGAATAACGTGCCACCCATACAGGATAATTCATCTGGCTCATGTCCAGTTTATTGTTCAGCCAGTTTTCATTTGCATAGATGATCGGATAATAGCCTGCAGCCAAGATCCGCTTGCAGAAAGCATTTGCAATGGCTGCCAGCTCAGATTTTGACAGGTTGCCCTGTGTCGAATCTTCCATGTCAAAAGCTACCGGATAGGAAATGGGGTAGTCGGTAATCAGGCTTAAAACAAAATCTGCCTCCTGGACTGCCATTTCTGTGGTAGTGGCCAGGGAATAAATATAAACACCTACTTTAATGCCATTGGCGCTTGCATTCTGGATATTTTTGTGAAAATAGGGATCTACCGCTCCTTTGGAACGGGTTCCTAACATAACAAAGGAAATATCATCCTTTGCCACCTGGCTCCAGTTGATCTCTCCCTGCCATCTGGATACATCAATGCCCCGGTGGAGTACGTTCTGGATAGCACTTCCGTCCGGCATCTGATAGGTGCCGTTTACTTTCTTCCAGGCATTGGCATTTGTGGTGGTATCACTGGAGGTGTTATTTGAAGTGTTGGCGGAGTTATTTGTAGAATTGTTTGTGTTGCCTGTATTGTTTGTATTATTGGTGTTATTTGTATTATTGGAACTATTATTGTTTCCTGTGCTGTTTCCAGGATCTCCAGGGCCGCCTGTGGAGATCTCCGTTACCCGTGATCCATCATCTCCCGGGCCTGCTGCCAGTGCGGAGATGGGACTTCCAAGGCTTGTGATCCCCAGCATGCCTGCTAATGCCAGCGCCCGGCAGCGCTTTATTATCTTATCTGCACGATTCATATTTTTCTCCTGAAAAAAGGGATGTCTTTTTCCTGACATCCCCCATTATGTGATCTGTTATTTGCAAAAACAGTTTGAACTATTTCTATCAGCCCGGTCCGTCTGTACGGCCTGACTCTAAAGTATCAGAACTGGATGAATTATTTGACGGGTTGGCTGTAGTATTGTTGGAAGTATTACCGCCGGAAGGACCATTGTTGGTAGTAGAGCTCTTGCTTACGCCTGGTCCGCCATTTTCACCAGTTACACCGCCGGAAGAAGTGGTAGTGCTTGTTGGTGTCTGTGCAGATACACCGCTGGCATTCTGGCATGCACCGTTTGCGTCAAAGTTGTAGGTAGTTCCGTTGATATTTAAAGATGTACCCGCTGTCATCTTTCCGCTGTTTGCCGGGTTCATATAATAGATCTTATTGTCTACCTGGATCCAGCCTGTCATCATATGGCCGTTGGTATTAAAATAATACCATGAATTGTCTATCTGCTTCCAGCCGGTCCCCATCTTTCCGTTGCTCTGATCCATGTAATATTTGCTGCCTTCACTGTCTGTAAGCCAGCCGGTCAGCATACGGCCGTCTGTGTTCAGATAGTAGTAATCGTTGTCTACCTTTGCCCAGCCGGTCATCATCTTTCCGTCTGTTCCAAACAGATACCAGTTGTTTTTGATCTGGGCCCAGGAATTAACTACACATTTGCCATTGCTCTGGAAATAGTACCAGGAGCCTTCCATCTGGCGCCATCCGGTTCCCATGGTACCATCACCACGCATAAAGTAATAGTCATTCCCGATCTTTAACCAGCCGGTGACCATGGTACCGTCCTCTAAAAAGTAGTACCATTTGCCATATTCCGGATTAACCCAGCGGCTCTGGGCCATCACGCCGTTTGGTCTAAAGAAGTACCATTTTCCGTCGATCTGTTTAAATCCGGTGGTCATATGACCATCGGATAGATCCATATAGTATTTGCCGTCACTGGTTTCCAGCCAGCCTGTATAGGTTTTGCCCTGATAGATATAGGTCCACTTATCATTTGACTTGCTCCAGCCATCTGCTGCATATGAATTAAACGCGGATCCCAGTGCCATAGCACCGATCATTCCGGCTGCTGCAAGGGCTGCGAAATATTTTTTCCGTCCCATATCGCTCCTCCTGTTGTTTATGTTCCTTCGAAATCTTTCACTCTCAGTCAAGTATAACACAAATGAAATTTCCATGATTAACATTTTTATTACAATTTTCTGAAACCTGAGCTTTTAAAACGTATTTGTGATTTTCCGATATGGTGAAAATCCTTTAAAAGAACCGTGGCAGCTCCCTTATCAGCTTTTTATAGTACCGTTTTGCATACCGGTACATGATAATGGTGTATTCCCCAAATTCATCTCCCAGACTTGCCTTGTATACAGCCCACAGGCACCAGAGGAAGCCCCCTAAGGCTGCATCTGCATAGGTGATGAACCGCTCTTTGTCATCCGGCTTGCGCTGCAAGTACAGTTCCAGAAGTTTTTCGGTCTGTTTCTCATCATAATAGGAATAAATAGCACACATGGAAACATCCATTAATGGGTCGCACATGCCTGCATACTCCCAGTCAAGGAGTTTTGCACTGTGATCCTGGAAAATCAGGAAGTTATCCACATTTGCGTCAATATGGCATAAACATTGTGGAAGATCCATTTTATCTAATGCATCCAACAGCTGGTTTACCCATTCACGCACCTGACCATAATCCTCAAAAGGAATACCGCCGTGCTCCAGGCACAGCTTCTCGTAAAAACCGATCCGCTCCCTGATATTAAAGCTGTGGCCTACTTTTAAGCCTGCTTCATGGAGTTTTCGTATCATATCCATACAGATTTTCATGTCGTCCCAGTTGTCAGCGGCGGCATTACGGGTGTTTTCATAGTATTCAGAGATTTTATAGCCGGTAGCCGGGTTGAGATACAGTACATGCTCTGTGATGCCAAGCGGGCGGATGGCATCGTAAACTTCTTTTTCCTGTTCTCTGTTAATAAGAAGTTCTGTACCCGGTCCCGGAATGCGGCAGATACAGTGATGATCTCCTGTGCGGAACAGGAAGGATTTATTGGTCATGCCGGATTTTAAGCATTTAATGTCTGTGATCCGGGACTCCGGCACATGGAATACCTCTGCCACCAGCTCCATGGCTGCATTGTCAGAATGATTCTGGTAATGGGTATCAAACAGACGCAACTCTTCCAGGTTTTCAAATTCATATACCTGATTATCTGGCTGGCGGTTGATATCCATTTCGATCTCATCCCATTTGGAAGCAGGTATACCGCAGGCTTCTTCGGTCTGCTTTAACAGCTCTTTGTCTTCTTTTTCCAGGCGGCGTTTTGCCTCACCCTTTAACATGTCCACATAGGGCTGTTCCCAGTAGAACTGCTCTGTTCCTGGAATCTGATAATAAGCCTCTAACACAGGAAGAAACTTTGCAGAAAACTCTCTGGAAAGATACACGGGACCGTACATAAACCATGCATCTTTTCCACCTACATTTACATCGCTGATGCGGCCTTTTTTATTGAAGGTAAGGCACCATTCCTTAGTCTCTCCTTCTTCGTGGGCTGCGCTGTACCAGGCACCGCACTCATAGGAGTGGTACATGTTTTCACGCATCCAGTTGTCGGAAGAAAGAATGTAGATATTCCGGCCTTTTAAGAATTTTCTGGCTCTGTATACAGTAGCCAGTGTGTTTTTGCAGGAATATTCCGGATTATACAGCAGCTTTACATCAAATTTGTCAATAAGGTATTCAAATTTTTCTTTTAAATAGCCTACTGCAATGGTGATATCATAAATGCCCACCTCATGGAGCTGTTTGATCTGTCGCTCGATCATGCGCTCTCCAAAGACTTCCAGAAGGCCTTTTGGTGTCTCAAAGGTAAGAGGCACGAAGCGGGAGCCGAAACCGGCTGCAATGATCAGTGCTCCGTCTACTTTATAGGGCTTTAACAACTCTTTTCCTTTTTCCAGAAGAATGAGATGCTTTTCTTTCCCATTTTCTTCCTCTGCAATATATCCCTCTGCCAGACATTCCTTCACCAGCCCATTAACGGTTCCCAGAGAAATATCCATGTTTTTTGCCATTTCCCGCTGTGTAATATCCGGTTTTTCCAGTATATTTCTGCATACCAGCGCCTGTCGGTCCATAGGTTTTTCGCTCCTTTTCATTTTCTTGCTCAATCTATATGTTCATTTTTGTCATTATTCAAAAAGATATGAACATTATAGCACACGAGAGGTAAAATGCAAGTGAAACACTGCCGCTAATATCACTAAAAAAAGCTCTTCCGCGATATATCAGATATCATCGGAAGAGCCTTTTATGTATACTCAGGTTCCACGCACTGTCACGCTTATTTGCCTGCTGACGCAGGCGGAACCTTCTATTTTACTTAGACCTCAAAAATCAGATCGCCGTAGCTTGGCATTGGCCATAACTCTTTGTCTACCAGCATTTCCAGTTTGTCTACAGGTGCTCTTAATGCTGCCATTGCAGGAACAACTTCCTCGTGGTAAGCAACTGCCTGGTCTCTGCCGCCTGCTAATGCTGCAGATTTCTCAGTAATATCAGTCAGCTTTGCAAGTGCAACCTTGGTTTCTGCCAGTAAGTCAGAAGCCTCTAACAGAAGCTCGGTCTGTGTGCTTACATCTGCCTCAGCGCATGCGCCCTTTACTGCAGAAATGGAAGATGCAAGGGCTGTTGTGTATTTAATAACAGCCGGGATGATCTGCTTTCCGGCCATGTCGATCATGGTCTTAGCTTCGATGTTGATAGCCTTTGCATAGCCTTCGTACTCAACTTCTACTCTGGACTCCAGCTCGGTCTTTGTAAATACGCCGAACTCCTCAAACAGCTTTACAGCCTTATCAGTGATCAGTGTCGGGATCGCATCTACCATTGACTTGATGTTTGGAAGTCCTCTTCTCTCAGCTTCTGCTACCCACTCATCGGAGTAACCATTTCCGTTGAATACAACTCTCTTATGAGCTGCCAGAGTTTCCTTGATCATATCATGTACAGCCAGATCAAAGTTCTCTGCCTTCTCCAGCTTGTCAGCTGCTTCCTTGAAGGCTTCGGCAATGATAGTATTTAATACGGTATTTGCAGATGCGATAGAGTCAGAAGAACCTACCATACGGAACTCGAACTTGTTTCCTGTAAATGCAAACGGAGAGGTTCTGTTTCTGTCGGTAGCATCCTTATCAAAGTCAGGAAGGATATTAACACCTGTCTTTAAGGTTCCGCCCTTCTTGGAGTGAGTTGCTTCACCGGTATCGCAAAGCTGATCGATCACGTCTTCCAGCTGCTCGCCTAAGAAGATGGAAATAATAGCCGGCGGTGCCTCGTTTGCTCCCAATCTGTGATCGTTTCCTACGTTGGAAGCAGATTCTCTTAACAGGTCTGCATGAACGTCAACTGCCTTGATGATGCATGCCAGAACCAGCAGGAACTGGATGTTCTCGTGAGGTGTATCTCCCGGGTTCATCAGGTTTGTACCGTCATCTGCTGTCAGGGACCAGTTGTTATGCTTACCGGAACCATTGACACCTGCAAATGGTTTTTCGTGAAGGAGGCATGCCAGTCCGTGGCGCTCTGCCACTTTCTTCATAGTCTCCATAACGATCTGGTTATGATCTACAGACTGGTTTACACCTTCGTAGATCGGTGCCAGCTCATGCTGTGCAGGAGCTACCTCGTTGTGCTGTGTTTTTGCAGGAACGCCTAATTTCCAAAGCTCTTTGTTCAGATCGTTCATATAGGAACCGATGCGCTCACGGATAACACCGAAGTAGTGATCATCCATTTCCTGTCCCTTTGGAGGCATTGCTCCGAAAAGAGTACGGCCGGTATAGATCAGATCCTTACGCTGTAAGTACTTTGCACGGTCTACAAGGAAATACTCCTGCTCAGGTCCTACAGAAGGAACAACACGCTTTGCAGTGGTATTTCCGAACAGGTGAAGGATACGCAGTGCCTGCTCATTTACTGCCTGCATGGAACGAAGAAGCGGTGTTTTCTTATCCAGTGCCTCGCCCTTATAGGAGCAGAAGGAAGTAGGAATGCAAAGGGTAACGCCGATGGCATCCTCTTTTAAGAAGGCCGGGGAAGTACAATCCCATACTGTATAGCCTCTTGCCTCGAAAGTTGCTCTTAAACCGCCGGATGGGAAGGAAGATGCATCAGGCTCGCCCTTAATCAGTTCCTTTCCGGAAAATTCCATGATCACTTTTCCGTCTACCGGTGCTGAAATAAAGGAGTCATGTTTCTCAGCAGTTACTCCGGTCAGTGGCTGGAACCAATGTGTAAAATGGGTTGCGCCATGTTCAATAGCCCAATCCTTCATGGCATGTGCCACAACGTCTGCAATACTTGGATCCAACTCAGCGCCATCTTCGATGGTCTTTTTCAGTTTTTTGTACACGCTCTTTGGCAGGCGGTCTCTCATGACTGCGTCATTAAATACGTCTTTGCCAAATATTTCTGCAACACTTACTACTTCGCTCATAAATTCTCCATCCTCTCTTGCATCATTTTATTATTTCCATAAATCCTCATCTTGAGATGCATTTTCTTCTGTTATCCTCGGTGCATCTCTTACCATCTCTGCATGTGAACTTAATTTTTTTAAGTCAACCGTTGCCGGATAGTAAAAAAGGCGCTCTCCTGATATAGAGAACGCCTTCGTTCCTTCTTAAAATAAACCATTTCTTTTAAAATTGCAAGTGGTTTTTAAAAAAAGATTTTTTTATGATACTGATTTATTTTCAGGCTTTACCAACGGAACCAAACAGTTCCATCTTTTCTTTTACAGTGGCCTTAATCGCTTCTGCGCCCGGAGCTAACAGTTTTCTCGGGTCAAAGCCCTTGCCCTGTAAGTCTTTTCCAGCTTCGATGTACTCTCTGGTTGCTGCTGCAAAGGACAGCTGGCACTCCGTATTTACATTGATCTTGGCAACACCGAGGCTAATAGCTTTCTTGATCATGTCAGCCGGGATTCCGGTACCGCCGTGAAGAACTAACGGCATATCGCCAACTTCCTTCTTAACATTCTCCAGAACTTCAAAGTTCAATCCCTGCCAGTTAGCCGGATATTTGCCGTGAATATTGCCGATACCTGCTGCCAAAAAGTCGATTCCCAGATCTGCAATAGCCTTGCACTCCTTCGGATCTGCGCACTCGCCCATACCTACTACACCGTCTTCTTCGCCGCCGATGGAGCCAACCTCAGCCTCTAAGGACAGACCCATAGCATGTGCGATCTTCACCAGTTCTTTTGTCTTTTCAATATTCTCTTCGATAGGATAATGGGAACCATCAAACATAATGGAGGAAAATCCTGCTTTAATACACTTATAGCAGCCCTCATAAGTACCATGATCCAGATGCAGAGCAACAGGTACTGTGATCTTTAACTCATCGATCATAGCAGATACCATAGCTGCTACGGTCTTGAAACCGGTCATGTATTTTCCTGCGCCCTCAGATACACCCAGGATAACAGGGGAATTTAATTCCTGTGCTGTTAAAAGGACGGATCTGGTCCACTCAAGGTTGTTGATATTGAACTGGCCTACTGCGTATTTGCCTGCTCTGGCTTTTTCAAGCATTTCTTTTGCTGATACTAACATTTTTACTCCTCCTTGAACTGTTGCAATTTTTAGCTGTGCTCCCGAATCCCGGAAGTCTGAAGCTTTGTTAAATATATAACTTTGTTATATTATTAACATTTTAATTCATTATAAACTATATTTTCTTAAAAGGGAAGTCATTATTTTACGCAATCCCAAGAATATTCTTTACGGTTTCGCCCATTTTATCCACATCGCATTCTGTGTTGTGGCGGATCACTGCATTACGCAGCTCTTCTACTGCCTTTGGAACCGGTGTGCCGGATACGGCAGACAGCTCATCTACTACCGCAAATTCATCTTTTCCTTCTACCGCAGACTTGTCCTTAATAGCCTCTAAAACGCTGTGGGAGAACTTGTACGGGCTTGCAGTGGATGCGATCACGGTCTTGGTCTGATCACCGGTTTCTGCCTTGTATGCGTTGTAAACAGTGGCAGCAACACCTGTATGGGTGTCCATAAGATAGCCTGTATCTTCAAAGATCTTGCGGATGGTAGCTTCGTTCTGTACCTCTGTTGCGTAGCCGCCTCTAAAATCGGACATGAACTGGCGCATGTTCTCTGTTACAGTATAGCTTCCTTTTTCGGACAGATCTTTCATAAGAGCTGCATCTGCTGCTGCGTCGCAACCTGTGCTTAAATAGATCAGTCGCTCTAAGTTGCTGGAGATCAGGATATCCATAGAAGGAGAATTCGTTAATATAAATTCTCTCTTTCTGTCATAGGTTCCTGTGGTGAAGAAGTCGTAAAGGACTTTATTGTCATTGGAAGCGCAGATCAGTGTCTTGATGGGCACGCCCATGTGCTTTGCAAAGTAAGCTGCAAGGATATTTCCAAAGTTGCCGGTAGGAACTACTACGTTGATCTCTTCTCCGTTTTCGATCTGCTCATTTTCCAGCAGTTTTGCATATGCGTATACATAGTAAACTACCTGTGGCACCAAACGGCCAATGTTAATGGAGTTTGCGGAAGAGAACTGGAAACCTGCCTCTGCCATTTCTTTTTCAAGCTCTTTGTTGCCGAACAGCTTCTTAACACCGGTCTGTGCGTCATCGAAGTTTCCATGGATAGCAACTACGCTGGTGTTTTCCCCTTTCTGGGTGCGCATCTGCAGTTCCTGTACCTTGCTGACACCGCCCTTTGGATAAAAGACAATAATGCGGGTTCCCGGAACATCAGCAAAACCTGCCATAGCTGCTTTTCCGGTATCGCCGGAGGTAGCTGTTAAGATCACGATCTCCTTATCTGCATGGTTTTTCTTTGCAGCGGTGGTCATAAGATGAGGAAGGATGGAAAGAGCCATGTCTTTAAAAGCAATGGTGCTTCCATGATAAAGCTCCAGGAAATAAGCGCCGTCTGCCTTTGCCAAAGGCGCGATCTCCTCTGTGTCAAACTTGTCATCGTATGCGTTTGCGATGCAGGTCTTTAATTCTTCCTCTGTATAGTCTGTCAGAAAAAGCTTCATCACTTCATAGGCTGTTTCCTGATAGGTCATTCCTGCAAGCTGCTCCAAGGTCTTGTCCAGCTTCGGGATCTCTGTAGGCATGAAAAGTCCGCCGTCTTCTGCCAGACCCTTTAAAATAGCCTGTGACGCTGTAACACCTTTCTGTCCGCCTCTGGTACTTTCATAGGATAATGCCATGATCTTTCTTCCTCTCTTACTTTTCATTTATTATTTTTTCAGCCATGCATCTTCTTGTTTCCATATTCATGAAAACAAGAAGCCTGGCGGATCCACCATATACTGATTTGGATGAGAAAACGCTTATGCAAAAGCTTGCTACACGCTTTCTCACCCAAACCAGCGCATGGCTGAACTGTAACATTTATTTTGGAAAAAGTGTAACATATTTCAATGCATGCCGCAATATAAAAAAGTTTTTTTAGAGTCCTGTGAGTATGCTATACTGGTAGCAGAGCAAAATACTGGACATCATTGGAGGTAATCTATTTATGACCTATGATAATATAGTGACCGGAACATTTTTAAAGCGCCCCAACCGCTTTATCGCCTATGTGGAAGTGGACGGGGATGTTAAGACCTGCCATGTGAAAAATACAGGCCGCTGCCAGGAGCTTCTGGTGCCTGGATGTAGGGTGGTCCTGGAATTTCATCCCAAAGCAAAGGAAATGAAACGGAAGACAGAGTATGACCTGATCGCGGTTTATAAAGGGGAATTGCTGATCAATATGGACTCCCAGGCTCCTAACCAGGCGGCTTTGGAATGGATACGGGAGAAAGAGGCGAAAGGGATTTCTTTGGAAAACGTTGGAATTCCAACGAATGTGCGAAGAGAAGTCACCCATGGGGATTCCCGGTTTGATCTGGCTTTTCAGTTAAAGGATGAAGTGACCGGCACTGTTACTCCCGCTTTTATGGAAGTGAAGGGCGTAACGCTGGAAAAGGATGGAAATGTATTCTTTCCAGATGCGCCTACGGTCCGGGGAGTAAAGCATTTAAACGGGCTGGTACAGGCAAAAAAAGACGGTTTTGAGACTTTTCTGCTCCTTGTGATCCAGATGAAAGGGATACAGAAATTTTATCCCAATGATGAGACACATAAGGCCTTTGGAGATGCCCTGCGGGCGGCGGCTGCAGCCGGGGTACATATTCTGGCATATGACTGTAATGTGCGGGAAAATTCTATGAATATTGATGAGAAAGTAGAGATCGGGTTATCCTATGGTGATGATATGGGGCACAAATTGTGATCCGGCATCATATAGCCGGCCATGACCCACATATATTTAAAAGAGTGGGAATATTGGATGTGAAACTGTGGTTGAACCTTTATCCGGCCTGGGCGAAGGGGAAGCAGCTGAAGTGGTATGGATCATTTCAGAGGCAGATGTAAGAGAAATGTTAGGGCAGAGCGGCTTTCTGTATGGTGAAGCCGTCACCTGTCTTCTAAAAAGCCCGGCCCGGCAGCTGTGTGTATACAGGATACGCAGACGGGTGGTGGCTATACGGGAAGAATATACAAAAGAGATACTGGTAAAGCGGATATAACATTATGTAACATCCGTCTGCCAGTATCTCTTTTTAGTTAGAACGTATTATAATGAAAAATTACTCCGCCTGATCATTGGTCAGTTTGAATCTGTCTAATACATAGAATACCAGGCTCATTGCCATGCCTACTACGCAGGCAAGTACCATTCCGGTAAGTTCAATATCACCGATACGCAGTGCTGCGCCGGAAAGACCGGTTACGAAGATGACGCTGGTAAGCATCTGGTTGCGGTTCTTGGAGTAGTCTACTTTTGAGTCTACCAGGATACGCAGACCGGAGGTTCCGATCATACCATAAAGCAGGAAGGAGATACCGCCGATAACAGGGCCTGGAATGGTGCTGATGAGGGCAGACAGTTTTCCTACGATCTTACTGGTAACGACCTGATGTCCGATGTGCTCGGAAATGATGACCAGAATAACCGGGAGAATGATCAGGGCTAAAATACAGCCGCAGAAACCAACTGCCACGAAACCGCCTAAGGCGTATTCATAGCCAAAGTTCTGGATAACGATGGATGCCGGTGCCAGGAAAGCAAAGCTGGAGCCTAAGTAAGCCGGTGCTTTTCCTTTTGTGATGACGATAAATAAAAGGGTTCCGATACCATTCATGAACAGTACGATGGCCGGGCTGATGCCAAAAAGGAAAGGCACCAGAACGGAAGCACCGAACATGGCAAACATATGCTGGATACTTAATGGTATCAGCCGTTTTAAGGGAACTTTTTCTTCTACCTGAATGATTCTCTTTTCCATCACTTTCTTCTTTGATGTGTTATTTGCTCCCGGAAGTTTCCGGGAATAGGTTATCTTCTTCTGGGATGTACTCTTTTCCCCCGCTCAAAACAGCGTTCGCAGATGGAAAATGGATAATCCCAGGATAATTCTCTTCCACAAATGGTGCATTTTCGGGTATAGCTGGCACATTCTGTCTTTAAAATACGGCTGATCTCTTCTTCTGTGTTCCTGCGCTCTTCTACCAGATTTTCTTCCTGAACAGGCAGTCCCACTTTTCTGGAAAACTGGAAATACAGATCCAGCATTTTATAATAGCTTTCCAAGTCGTACAGATCCGGCCCCGGACTGTATGGAAACTGTAATTCTTCCACATCTCGATAGTCTCTGCAGTAATCTTTCCACAGATCCATGACCAGTTTATTGTCAATATCCACAGAACAGGTAATCAGCTTGTAGATCTCTTCTTTGGAAAATTCATCCATATGATCCCGCTGTACATGCTCAAAGCTTACATACAGCGCAAGAAGCTCATCCACTTCCATTTTTTCATAAATAGAAGGAGTTTCCATACTGGCCCATATTTTTACCAGTGTATCGATCTCAGCAGGCAGCTTTAACAGCTGTTCCGGGAAGCCGATATAGGCTTTCATAATAGGTATCGGCCGCCGTTCCAGTCCGTCTTTTATTAATTCCAGATCATCTAAAACGGCCACAAAGCCTTCGTCATAAAGGCCGAAACGGCCTGCACGGCCTGCGATCTGTTTGATTTCCTCCGGCAGAAGGCTTCTGCGGCCTACGCCGTCAAATTTCCGGGTCTCAATGAAAACGATACGGCGAATGGGCAGATTTAATCCCATTCCAATGGCATCTGTGCTGACAACTACCTCTGTTTCTTTTTCAAGGAACCGGCGCACCTGCTCTCTTCTGGTGGCAGGCGGCAGACTTCCGTAAATGACGCTGCAGTGGACTCCCTGGTTTTCCAGATGAGCTGCCAGAGCCAGTACGGATTTCTTGGAAAATACGATCAGGGCATCGCCCTTTTTTAAGTCTTTCTTCAGAGAGTACGGCTTTTCTTCTAAAGTCAGCCTGGTATTTCGCTTATGACGGACGATCTTAAAGGTGTCTCCACACCGTTTGATCATCTGTACAATAATATCTTCTGCCTCCGGGGCCATGCAAAGGTGGATCTCCTCTGCCCGAAGCCCTAAAACGGCTCTGGTCCAGTTGTGGCCTCTGTACGGATCTGCTACCATCTGGCACTCGTCTACTACGGCTACATCGAAATATTCATGCTCATTTAACATTTCCACCGTACATGCCTGGCAGCTGGCGCCTGCTACTTCCAGTGTTTCTTCCCCGGTTATCATGGAACAGGGGATATTTTCGCCGTTTAACCGGTCATAGACTTCCAAAGCTAAAAGCCTCAACGGTCCAAAGTAAGCGCCGTGGGAAGCTGTTTTTAACCGTTCCAGGGCGTCGTGGGTCTTTCCGCTGTTGGTGGGGCCGATATGAAGGATAAAGCGGCGTTTCATGGCCCTGGTTTCCGGATATTCGTCCTCCGGGCGGCGTTTTACAGACTCTTTTATTCCCCTTTTTATGGTCTTTGGAAGATAGAACAGCTGGTAAGCACGCTCTAAGGAATTAGTCAAAAGATAGCGGCGGATGCCCTGCATTTTTAATACATGCTCCAGCTCTTCTTCTGTCAGCTCCGGCAGATATTCCATATCTTTCGCTGCCAGCATGGTGCAGAAATCTTCCATTTTTTTCCAGTTTTCTTTCAGCTGGTCCAGAGCCGGTCCTGGTTTTAAACGTTCTTCCTTATGCATGAGATAGGCACACACTTTTGCAAACATGGCATGGATATCGTTTAATTCATTTGGGTTTTCCACCCCGTTTAAGGTCTCCTGGCTTAAACGGTTTAGGCGGTGTCTTAAGTCTGCGCCTGTCATGGAGCGGTATCGTTTGTTGGCTGTTCCGAAAAACAGTTCTTTATAATACTGCCCCAGATAGGCCAGACATTCTTCTTTTATTTCCATGGATGTCCTCTTTCATCAGAGATTTCTTATATCCGCCACAAGGGGCTGCTGCAAGGTTTTAAGGCATCCTGCAGCAGCCCCCTGTGTTTCCTGCGGTCACGCCAGTAAGTTTCGCGGATATCTGTAATCCGTGACACTGCCTGGCTAAACCATGGTCGTATCTACGAAATTTTCAAATCCTGTAATGCCAAAGCTTGCGCTGACACTGTTGATGCCTTCTACGATCTCTTCTCTGGAGTAATTTGCCATGAAAAGTGTATCATCATCTAACTGGTTTAAATACATATAGAAAGTCAGTGCCATTTCCAGATGCTCTGTATCGTTCTCATCCAGATTTTCGTAAAGCTGGTTTTCTGCTTCGTTGATCTCACCTGCGTCTACCAGATCACGCAGTTTCCGGAAAATGCGGTCGGTGTCGCTGTATTTGTCCTCTGTATCAGGGAGGGCATAATTGATCTCATTTTTTCCCAGTGCCAGTCTGGCAATGGCGCGGACTAAATCGCTGATGGTCCGCATTACATAATCGTCCTGATATCCCATATCTGTTTCCCCTTTTATATTTATATAACTTTTTCTCTTCTTAGCTCATTTCTCAGACTCAGGTCCCCCGCGCTGACGCGCTCCACTGCCTGCGTACGCAGGCGGGACCTTCGTTAATGGCCCAGGAAAAACAAATGCCGCCTTTGGCGTCGCTTGTTTTTCCTCTGGGTCCATTAAAGTATAGATGATAGTGACTTTTCAGTCAAGGCAAAAGCATTTATAATAGGGGGTATGCTTATGCTTGAAGGAGGTTTATGTCTTGAAAAAAATATTTACAGCCGGTGTTATCATGAGCATCCTTTCGGTTTTGTTAAGTCTTTGTGCCAGAAAGATCCCGGGCTTTGCCCAGGCTTATTCTGTAACTGTTTATCCCGTTTTGAAAGGGCTGTTTGCACGTATTTTCGGGATCTTTCCCTTTTCTGTGTCTGAAGTGGGACTGTATTTATTGTTATGTTTTATCCTGTTTTGCCTCATCCGATGGTTCAAAAAGCCTTTATTTCTGCTTAACGGAGCCTTTTTTACATTTTCCCTCCTGTTTTTCTTATTTACCGTCAACTGCGGCATTAATTATTACAGGAATTCTTTTTCCTATGAAGCGGGTTTCGTGATTCGGTCCCATTCTACAGATGAGCTTTACGCCCTTTGCAGCGATCTTGTAGATAAGGTAAATAAAAACGTGTCAAATACGGCAGATAACGGCCGGTCAGATGCCGGAAATCTTTCTTATTTTAAGAACTTCTCCTATCTTCAAAGAATGGGAAAAGAAGGCCAGAAAGCCATGAAAGGACTGGCAGATCAGTATCCCCAGTTTAGCGGCTGGTACCCATATCCAAAACCATTGATCAATCCAAGGCTTTTATCCGTCCAGCAGCTGACCGGCGTCTACTCTCCTTTTACAGTCGAAGCCAACTATAACAGCGAAATACCCGCCTACAACATCCCACATACCATCTGTCACGAACTGTCCCATTTAAAAGGCTATATGCGGGAAGATGAGGCGAATTTTATCGGATATCTGGCCTGCATCGGCTCAGAGGATAAGGAATTCCGCTACAGCGGCTATCTCACCGGCTGGGTATATGCGGGAAACGCTCTGGCGAAAGCAGATTATGATCGTTTTATTGAACTTTATAGAAAATTAGATGAAAAGGCCAGAAATGATCTGGAAGAGAATAATGTTTTCTGGGATCGTTTTGAAGGAAAGACGGCAGAGGTGTCTACGAAAGTAAATGATACATATTTAAAAGCCCACAGCCAGACAGATGGTGTCTTAAGCTATGGGCGTATGGTTGATCTTATGCTTGCTGACTATTATTCAGATGCTGCAGCAGACTGAACGATCTTTTTGGCCTGTTTTATTGCCGGCCAGCTTCAGACGGACTAGCCTCAGAAGCCGTAGCCTTCTTCCATGCATACCGCTCTTCCAAAATCGTATCCTCTGGAAGCAGCAGGTAATTGTTATCCCGGTCTGCATCATTGATCATGGAATTTAATTCTTTTAACAGATAACTGTCCGGCAGGTTTCTCTCCCACCAGGTGTATCCTTCGGAGCTTCTCACACCTTTGGCATCGATCTTGCGACCTGCATAGTAATCAATATACACATCTGCGTAAGTCACTGCCATAGACCTCTGGACTTCTCTTCCTACATTTCGCACTACTCCGCCGATCTGATCTGCGATCAGCTTCTGGATGTAGTTTTCGGACCATGTTTCAAAATCCAGCAGATTGGTGTCTTCCTGTTCTGTCCGTTTCGCCCAGGCAGATACATCCACAGACTCTGTGGAATACTCCATGCTTCCGTCCTCTTTCCACTGCAAAATGCCGTACTGACAGGGCGGAATGCTCATAGAATCGGTAATGATCTCCTGGATACCGTAGGCATCATCTGACACTCCCGGTTCTGCCTTGTGCTTGCGGATCCTCTGTACATGGAGATGACCGCTTAAAAACAGTGGGATTTTGTATTTCTGGAGAAGGTCGATCACTTCTCCATTATTTTCCATGGCACACTGGGTGGTGTACATACGGCTCTGGGACAGAAGGTTATGGTGGGCGATAGGAAGGATCTGCATCCCGTCTTCTTTCGCCTTTTCTAACTGTTCATCCATCCACTCCAAAGTTTCTTCCTTGATCCGGCCTTCTACCATATTTCTTGGCTCATACTGGCAGGAATCCAGCATGAGAAGACGGTTTCTTTCATCCAGCTGGTAAACATAGCTTAAAGAAGCGCTGTCCCGGCTGATGGCCTGATCGTAGCCGTACATATGGTAAATATTATAAAATTCCTCCGGTGTTACACTGTCTGTGGAGGTTTTCTCATCTCCAAAATAAACAGCTGCATTGGAATTATTGATATCATGGTTTCCCGGAATGATCAGAACCGGTATACCGGCGTCCTGTACCTTGTGGAGACGGTCTGCCAGTTCCTTATGGTTGATCTTTTCCCCGTTCATGGTGATATCGCCGCTGAGCACCAGGGCTGTAGGCTTTTCTGCGATCACCTGATCCATAAAAGCGTCTAAAAGCTGGGGAAGATATTTTACCACCTTGCCGTCACACTGCTCTACAAACAGCTGGAACGCAGCGCCGTCATCTTCCGCAGAGGCGCTCTGGTAATGAACATCCGTTGCCTGGATGATCTTTGGCGGCGTGTAAGGCTCTTCTTCTGGCACCTCAGGCCAGACCTGCTTTATGGTCTTCTTCCAGCCTTTATAGCCGGTCTCACGGCGGATATGGTCTTCTTTTCCCCCGCCATTTTCTTCTGGTATTTCTTCTGTATTTTCTGACGGCCCTGTTTTATCATTTCCATCGTTTTTTCCATTTTTATGGTCTTTATCAGGTTCTGTACCGTCTGACCCGTCTATTTCAATATCTGTGTCTGCCGCAGCCTCTGTGGTATATTCTGTGCTGTCTCCGGCAGTTGTTATTTTCTTAAAAACGTGCAGTACCCCGAAGCATACCAGAAATACAAGGGCATACATCAGGGCACTGACGATCCAGGTTTTTCGTTTCATAGTTTATATGATCCCCAGCTCTTTCATAGCATAGGCGATCCCGTCATCCTCTACTGTTTTTGTGATAAATGTGGCATATGGCTCTAACACAGGACTGTGAACTCCCATGACCACGCAGTTCTTCGCATACTGGAACATGGAAAGATCATTGCTGCTGTCGCCAAATACATAAGCATCCTCTTTTGCAATGCCATAATGTTTTAACACCATGTCAATGGCTGTGGCCTTGGAATGGCCTCTTGGGATACACTCAAAAAAGCCTCTCTCCCGGTCAATGATCTCCATATCAGGCATTCTTCCAAAAAGCTCCCTGCAACGGCTTTTCTCATCAGAACCGATATAAAACTTGTCAAAATCAAAGTCATCATCTTCCCAGAAGCATGGTGTTGGACAGCCGGAAGTCTTAACAGACTGTTTTACCCGCTCTACCTGAGGAAGTCTGGATGGATCTTTATGCATATAGCAGCCGCCAAGGCCTTCTAAAACGCCGTCTAATCCGCATTCATCAATGGCCCGTTTGATCTCCAGGCCTCTCTCATGGGGGATCACATGATGATACAATACCTCATCATTGACTCTCACATAAGTACCGCAGCCGCAAAGGAAGCCGTCTGCGTCCACCTGGGAGCGGATCTGGGACAGATGTGGATAAACACGGCCTGTATTGATCAGGACCATATGTCCCTTTTCTCTTGCCTGTTTCAGTGCCTCTTTCGCACTGTCAGGAACCCTCCGCGTCTTTTCAGACAGGAGGGTTCCGTCAATATCATAAAATAAAGCTTTGGTTCTGTTATTATTCATCATCTCTGAAAACAATGGTTCCTGTCTCCTCATCCATGCTGTCAACAATAGCCAGTGACTCCAGACGGATGCCTTCGGAACGGATCAGATCGCCGCCTACCTGGAAGCCTTTTTCGATCACGATACCAGCACCTACTAATTCAGCGCCGGAATCTCTTACTAAAGCTGCCAGACCTTCCAGTGCCTTTCCATTTGCCAGGAAATCATCGATAAGAAGCACTTTATCGCCCTTTCCAAGGAATTCCTTGGATACGATGATATCATATACTCTGCCGTGGGTAAAAGATTCTACCTTGGAAGTATAAACTTCACCGGCAATGTTCTTGGTCTGTGTCTTCTTTGCGAATACAACAGGAACATCAAAATACTGGGCTACAATACATGCAATTCCGATTCCGGAAGCCTCGATGGTAAGAATCTTATTTACTTCCACATCCGCAAATCTGCGCTTGAATTCCTTTCCGATCTCACCAAACAGTTTAATATCCATCTGATGATTTAAAAAACTGTCTACTTTCAGCACATTTCCTGCTTTGATCTTGCCGTCCTTACGGATTCTGTCTTTTAAGAGCTGCATGTATAATATCCTCCTTATCTATTGAATATGATCTTAGTTTGCCTTTGTAGTTTCTTCTGTTGTTTCTGCTTCTGTAGTCTCTGCCTCAGTGGTCTCTTCTTCAGAAGATTCCTCTGCTGCACTTGTTTCCTCTGCTGCTGCAGTTTCAGTTGCAGTAACAGTTACCTCACGCTCAGACAGCTTTGCAGGATTTTCTGCTTCGTTGTCAGCGTTGGAAGCTAAAAATCTTAATACCTTATCCTGAAGTACCTGCTCTTTCGCTGTATCTTCTCCGTAAAGACTTACCAGAGTATCCTTTGTCGAGCCGTTTGCCTGTGCAAATGCTTCCATGTCCTCGTCAGTAATATTATCAAGACCTTCTTTTGCTGCAATATCTTTTACAACGATCTCTTTCTTTGCTGCTTCTTTTACAGAAGAGTAAATATATTCCTTAAATCCGGCTTCATCCATACCATTTGCCTGTGCCATCTGGGAAAGAGTCATTCCGTACATCTTAGCCTGGTTGGTGTACTGCTTTAACATCTGGTTGTAACGTACAGATAAGCCATTTCTGGAGAACTTGAAATCAGAACCGTCGATAACATCCTGAAGAACGTCCTGTTCCATTTCCTGTTCTGCGGTCTTCTGCTTCTGGGCTAACAGGTCAGCACGGATGCTGTCCTTGTACTCATCTACTGTCTGGTAATCAGAGGTTCTCTGTACAAAGGCATCATCTAATACTGCATCCTGTTTTTCTTTTACAGAGTTTACCGTTACCTCAAACTGGACTGCCTGTCCTGCTAAGGACGCTTCACTATAGTCTTCCGGGAATGTTAAGTTTAATGTTTTTGTTTCACCCTTTTTGGTACCGATCAGTCCATCTTCAAAACCATCGATCATAGAATTGGAACCAAGAGTTAAGTCCTGACCTTCTGCCGTACCACCGTCAAAGGCTTCTCCGTCTTTTGTTCCCTTGTAGTCAATGTTTACAATATCGCCCTCTTTTGCAGCTCTGTCTACTTCTACTTCATTTGGGTTCTGGCTCAGGTTGGTCTGGATCTTCTGGTCTACTTCATCATCTGTTACTTCCGGAGCTGCCACATTGACTTTTACACCTCTGTACTCAGAAACAGTTGCAGAACCAAGATTTACATTTGTAGTATCCGTGCTGCCTGCGCATCCGGTCATTAAAACTGCTGCAGTGAGACCGCACAGACAAAATAATTTCAGTTTTCTCATAATTGCATGTCCTTTTCTTTTCACTCATTTCGCTTATATAATGTTCTCTCGGAATATTTTTGTCCGTCTCCGGGATACAAAAATAGACTTTAAGCAAGCGTTGTACATAGTTATACCATACACGGCCGGGAAAAAAAAGCCCTTATGCATAAAATGCTTTAAATGCTTTGTATGTATGGTAAACATCTAATTTAGAGGAAAGTTCAAAAGGTGCATGCATGGAAAGGATCGGCACACCTAAGTCTACTGTATCTACATCCATATGGGCTACAAATTTGGCAATGGTGCCGCCGCCGCCTGCATCTACTGCCCCAAGCTCACCTGCCTGCCAGTAAACACCTGCATCTTCCATAATGCCGATGACCTTCGCCATAGTCTCTGCGCTGGCGTCATTGGAGCCGCCTTTTCCTCTTGCGCCGGTGTATTTGGTAAGAACGCAGCCTTTGTTGATATAGCTGGAGTTGCGTGCTTCATATACATCCGGGAAGGTTGGGTCATAAGCTGCATTTACATCGGAAGATAAGCATAAAGAAGCCTTTAATACATCACGTACTGGTATATTTTTCATAGAAGCAAGGTCTTCTATATAATGAAGGACATAATCGGAGTTTAAGCCTGTATTTCCGTCAGAACCTGTCTCCTCTTTATCGGTTAAAATGGTCACTGTAGTATGCTCCGGCTTTTTGGTGTCGATCTCAGCAGTCAGCGCTGTGTATGCGCATACGCGGTCATCCTGGCCATAAGCGCCGATGAGGCTGCGGTCTAAACCGATATCTCTTGCTTTTACAGCAGGAACCAACTCAAATTCTGCCCGGAAGAAGTCTTTTTCCCTGATGCCGTACTGCTCATTTAACAGTGCCAGAACGGACAGCTTTACAGCGTCTTTGATGTCTTCTCCTTCATACGGAAGAGAACCTAAAACAACGTTTAATTCTTCCCCCTTTAAACCCTCTTTTAAAGGGCGCTCATTCTGCTTTGCAGCCAGATGCGGCAGCAGATCGGTGATGCAGAATATCGGATCATCTTCTTTTTCACCGATGCAGATTTCTGTCAGTTCCCCGTTCTTCTTTGCAACAACACCATGGATGGCTAACGGAATGGTTCCCCACTGGTATTTTCGGATACCGCCGTAGTAATGGGTCTTAAAGTAAGCAATGTCTTCTTTTTCATATAATGGATTTGGTTTCAGATCCAGTCTTGGAGAGTCAATATGGGCTCCGTTGATACGCAGTCCTTCAGATAATGGTTTTTTGCCGAAGGTAGTTGCGATAATGGCCTTTCTGCGGTTTACATAATATACCTTGTCACCTGGTTCATAGGAAGCAGTACGGTCAAATGGCTTGTAGCCTGCTTTCTTTAACATGTGAACGGCTTCTTTTACGCATTCACGCTCTGTTTTTCCTGCGTTCAGGAACTGTTTGTAGCCTTCGCAGTATTTAAAGGCTTTTTCTTTGTGATCTGGTGCATCTTTTCCAATATAAGGAGCAGACCAGGTAAGCTGCTCCTGTAATTCCTGTGCTTTTGTTTTTTTGGACATGGGATCTTCCTCCTCTTCTATAATTCGAAAGTTCGGGTACGGATCTTCGGTTTATCTTCCACCTGCGCCCCCATTTTCTTATGTCTTGCATCCATAAGGATGGCAGATACCTGAGCATCGCCCATTCCTGCCGTTGCCTGGATCATCTGCTCTAGCATCTGGCCGTCAGCCTCTTTTGCCTCTGCCAGCCAGGAAAGGATCTCTCTTTCTCCTCTTTCTGCAAGGCCTTTTGCTGCTGCGTCCGGGTGCTTTTTGATGTATTTCCAGTATTCTTCTTTCCATTCCTCTGTGAGCCCTTTGGGCCAGTACAGACGGTAGAGAGCCATGCGGCATACAAGCTCCGGACTTTCTAAAATCTCTGCTGTTGGCAGCAGTTTGTCATATTCCCAGAACTGAAAATCGGTGCCGTTAAAACAATACCGGTACATATGGCCGCAGCCATGCATTTCCCTCATTATAATACGGGCCGGTGTATTTTCTATGGATTCTTCAAAAAATTCCGGAAAGATCAGTTTTGCCAGAAGTTTTCCTTTTTCATCCCGGTAGTCTACTGCCAGCATCTGCCGAAGTTCGGAAAGGATCTCCTTAAAGCTGGATTTTTCTTCCGGGAAAATACGGATATCCAGGTCTGTTATCTGGGTGCAGCCGGTAAACACCCCTGCGCCCCAGTCTTTTACTGTACTGCAGCAGGAAAGCTTCTTTAAATGAAAGCAGTTGTAAAAGGCATATGCCCCCACTTTTTTAAGATGCCTTGGCAGCGTCAGTTCCTCCAGGGCTTCGCCGCACATTTCCGGCTCCCCTTTATATTCTGCCGGTGGCTGTTCTCTCCTTCGTACAGTCTGGGATAAGGTATATGTATCCAGTTCTGTTACCGGAAGTCCCTCTATGGTGTCCGGTATCACCAGTTTGTTATCTAATGTGTAGCAGCGCCCTACACAGATCCCGTTTGTTGTCTTTCTATATAATACATTCATGTAACCAGTTTAATCAGTTTCAACTATTTTTTCAAGCCCATTTACAATGTGACAATTTCCCTGGAAAAGGGTAAGATCTGCTATAATAAAGAAAATTATAAAAAGGCTGTAACATGGCTGAAGGAGGCGCGGCGCAGATGATGTTATCTGCTACCGCCCCTCCTTCAGCATTTTTTCAAATTCAGCTGCCGGAACCGGATGGGAAAACAGGTATCCCTGCACCTCGTCACACATAGTGCTTCTGAGGATGGCTGCCTGTTTTGTTGTCTCAACCCCTTCGCATACGATATGATAACCAAGCCCTTTTAACAGGTTGATGATCTCCCGAAGGAAATAGATTCCCTTGTTTGTCGTCTCGCAATTTCCGATAAATCCCCGGTCTACTTTTACCGTATTGATAGGGATATCAATGACGGTGTTTAATACGGAATAACCGGCTCCGAAATCATCCAGAGCTGTTCTAAAGCCCGCCGTCTGCAGCTTCGTAAACAGTTGCTTTACATGGTCATAATCTTCTACCATCGCTGTTTCCGTCAGCTCCAGTTCGATCAGAGACGGATCTACCCCGTATTTGTTCAAAATATCCGTATAACGGCAGATCGTATCACTGTCCCTGGCATGCAGAGCAGAAACATTGATGGAGATCAGATGCTTTGCAATCCCCTGCTTTTTCCACTTTGCCAAAAGCTTTACTGTTTCTTCAAACATATAAAGATCCAGATCGATGATGCGTCCGTTCTTCTCATAAACCGGAATAAAGCTGTCCGGCGAAAGCAAAGTACCGTTTTCACGCTGCCAGCGTACCAGTGTCTCTGCTCCTACGATCTGTTCGGTCTCCATCGAAAAGCGTGGCTGGAGATATACCTTAAACTCCCTGTTCTTGATAGCATTATCGATACCATTGATGATCTCATTTTCCATATCCTGCTGTTCTTCCATGGCTTTATCAAAAAGCCGGACTGTAACAGCCGAGTCTGCCCGAACCTGCCGCCTTGCGTAATTGGCTGCATCAATGGCAAAGGAAGCTCCCTTGCAGTCTCTGTCAAATACATAAACACCATTTCTCAGGCGCAGATTGGCATCAGGATATTTTTTCAACTGACGTTCAATAAATCCATTGTTGACACGGCAGATCGTATCGACTGCTGTATTTTTATGATCGGTTTCATAAAAGAGAATAAACTGATCTGCCACAACTCTCGTAAAAATAGCAGTTTCACGCTTATCCAAATTGTCAAGGATACAGCCTGTAAATTCACGAAGCAGCCGGTCTCCCGCTGCATAGCCGTATTTACGATTAAAATACTTGAAATTTTCAAGGTCTGCATAGACCAGAACACCATCTTTCACCTTTCCGGAAGCAATCATTGTATCCAGTTCATTTCGAAAACGGTTAAAGGATGGAAGACCTGTAATCTGATCATATTCCGGATAGCCCAGACGTTCTTTAAAAGAGAGTCTTCCCTTCTCATACTCCTTCAGCTCATACCGACAGCACTCCCCCTGCTGCCACTCACTGGTCACGTCAATGGCCATACCGAAAAGTATCTCTGATCCCTCTTCATTCTCTTGTCCATCTTCGATCAGCACAGTTTCCAGACGTTTTCTGGAAATACTTCCGTCCTCTTCTATTTCGCGAATATCGATGGGGCCTTTCAAACGCCCGCTGTAAAATTCAATGGCCTTCCAACGGTCATCCGGATAAATGCGTGTCTTGTCTTTGAGGAAGGCACAATAGTCGGAAATCTTACAGTCTGCTTCAAATCTGGCATTGTAACGTATCAGTGTATCTGTTTTTATATGGTACTCAAATATGATTGCACCGCTTTTCTCTAGAATAGCGGAAAGATGCTTCAGCATACTCACCCTGCTGTTGTTCTCCAGTCCGAGCTTTGGCATCTTTTGTTACCTCCTTTATTTACCCCCCCCGTATTTTCACGGGTATTCTCCTTCGAGATGATTCTTTTTATTTAGACATAAAACGTCACCCATACCACTTTATCATATTTACACTGCCCATTCAACCCAATCATTTTTTTGCGAAGCTTAAAATTTTTTTACTGTTTAAAGCCGGTCTCTGCTTCCTCTACTTCGTTTATTACCGGCAGGATTTCCTCCGGCTCCCAGTCTTCTGCCAGAACAAAAAGACCTTTATAAAGAGCTTCCATGGTATTTTTTAAAGCTTCATCCTCTTCTTTTTCCCTTTCTATGGCCTTAAATGCAGCCCTGCCTGTCTTTTTTAAGCCGGAAAGCAGACGTATCTTAAGAGCCCGCACTGTGGCCGGTCCTTTCCACATGCGGTCCATGTCGTAGTCATCTGTATTGCCGCATTTTGCCACGCAGACGGCACATCCCGGGGCAACAGCCTGTTTTTCGGCCCTTACCTGCTCTAACTGTTTTTCAAGATCTCTTTCATCTGCATCCGGTCTTACCAGAACAGACAGGGCGCATGTTACCACCCTGTCTGTGTTTTCTGTCTTTAAATGACTGTATGTGGTCCTGGCAAGTCCGATCAAAGCCCCTGTGAGAACATCTGTCAGCTTTTTCTCTTCCTGAGGTTCCATTTGTCTTTACTCCTGTTTATTAATCCAGTATCTTACCATCAATAGAAATGGTCACTACCTGCCACGGAATAAACTTTCCGCTGTTCTTTAAAGCTTTGACAGCCGCCTGCTCCAGACCGCCGCAGCATGGAACTTCCATGCGCACTAAAGTGACGCTCTTGATATCATTGGCCGCAATAATCTCTGTGAGCTTTTCGCTGTAATCGCAGTTATCTAACTTTGGACATCCGATGAGAGTTACTTTGCCTTTGACGAAGTCCTTATGGAAGTTTCCATAGGCATAAGCAGTACAGTCTGCTGCGATCAGAAGCTTTGCCTGATCAAAGTATGGTGCTTTGATGGGTGCCAGCTTGATCTGTACCGGCCAGTTACTTAACTGGGAAGTAACGGGTGCTGCATTTGATGCGTTTTCCTCTGTCTGGTCTGCTTCCTGGTTTCTGCGGTTTATCTGGCGCATACGGCTTCCCGGACATCCGCCCGCAGGTGCCGGATGAACTGCTGCTGCCTTCTTCTTTTTATTTTCCAGTACAGCTGCTTCATCATATGCAGCGGCCTCTCTTTCTATAAAGGAAATGGCACCTGCCGGACAGGCCGGAAGGCAGTCGCCTAAACCATCACAATAATCATCTCTTAATAATTTTGCCTTGCCATTTACCATTCCAATGGCACTTTCGTGACAGGCCTGGGCACAAAGGCCACAGCCATTACATTTTTCTTCATCAATATGAACAATCCTGCGTATCATTTTTGTACCTCCTTGACTTTCTATAAGGAATATACTACAATCACCTGCAAAAGTATGTTGTTCTGACAACAAAAGGAGAAAAAATGGATCTTAAACTGTTGGAAAATGCACCCTTATTTAAAGATATTGACCCTGAGGAGATCGATACCATGCTCCAGTGTCTTGGCACGGAAGAAAAGGAATATGAAAAAGGAGAGATCATCTTCCACGCCGGAGATGTGATCCATTCCATCGGACTGGTCCTTACCGGCCGGGTCCAGATCGAAAATGATGACCTCTGGGGCAACAAAAGTGTCCTGGAAAGCGTGGAGCCGGGATTTGCCTTTGCAGAAAGCTATGCCTGTCTTCCCGGAGAACCCCTTATGGTTTCGGCCATTGCAGCGGAACCTTCACGGATCCTGTTTTTAGATACAGGCCGGGTACTGACCACCTGTCCTTCTGCCTGTTCCCATCACAGCCGCCTGGTCCAGAACCTTTTATATATTTCTTCCCAGAAAAACTTAAACCTGTCCCGTCGGATCTTCCACACCTCGTCCAAGTCCATCCGGGGCCGCCTGTTATCTTATCTGTCCTTTCAGGCTGCAAAAGCAGGAAGTCAGGATTTTTATATTCCTTTTAACAGACAGCAGTTAGCTGACTATTTAAGCATTGACCGCAGCGCTATGTCCGCAGAGCTTGGCAAAATGCGAAAAGAAGAGATACTGGAGACAGATAAAAATCATTTTGTTTTAAAGTCAGACCTGCTGTAGCGGCAGGTCTGTTTTTGATGATCCGCCTATCTGCTTTCTCTTCTTTAATTTATCTTCTGGCCTCCCTTGTTTTTTCGATCAGCCTGCGTATTCCCTCATAAACCTCAAGAGCCGCGAAAAACCGGTTGCCACAGCCTGATTTCTCATGTAGAATGGGCTTATCTGTGCTATTTATTGTATATTGTTTTGTAAGGAGTTTTTGAATGAGTATATTAAATGTAGAACATTTAAGCCACGGTTTTGGAGACCGGGCTATTTTTCAGGATGTGTCTTTCCGGCTTTTGAAGGGGGAACACATCGGTCTTGTGGGTGCCAATGGTGAAGGCAAATCCACTTTTATGAATATCATCACCGGAAAACTGATTCCTGACGAAGGCAAAGTAGAATGGGCGAAGAATGTAAATGTCGGCTATCTGGACCAGCACACAGTCCTGGAAAAAGGAATGACCATCCGTGAAGTGTTAAAAAGCGCTTTTGCTCCTCTTTTTGAAATGGAGGAGCGGATGAACCATATCTGCGACCATATGGGAGAGGCTGATGAAGATCAGATGAATGCCATGATGGAAGAACTGGGTACCATCCAGGATCTTTTAATGGCACATGATTTTTATGTGATCGACTCTAAGGTAGAGGAAGTCGGCCGTGCTTTAGGTCTGGATGAGATCGGTATGGACCGTGACGTTACCGAACTTTCCGGCGGTCAGAGAACGAAAGTCCTTCTTGGAAAGCTGCTGCTGCAAAAGCCGGATATCCTGCTTCTTGACGAGCCTACTAACTACCTGGATGTGCAGCATATTGAATGGCTGAAACGGTATCTTCAGGAATATGAAAATGCCTTTATCCTGATCTCCCATGACATCCCGTTCTTAAACAGTGTCATAAACCTGATCTATCACATGGAAAACCAGCGTCTGGACCGCTATGTGGGAGATTATGACAAATTTCAGGAGGTTTATGCGGTAAAGAAGTCACAGCTGGAAGCTGCTTATAAGCGCCAGCAGCAGGAGATCGCAGAACTGGAGGATTTTGTGGCAAGAAATAAAGCCCGTGTTTCCACCAGAAATATGGCTATGTCCCGCCAGAAGAAGTTAGATAAAATGGAAGTGATCGAGCTGGCAAAGGAAAAACCAAAGCCAGAGTTTAATTTCCTGGAAGCCCGCACTCCCGGCAAATATATTTTTGAGACCAAGGACCTGATCATCGGCTATGAGGAACCCCTTTCCCGCCCCTTAAACCTGACTATGGAACGGGGACAGAAGGTGGTTCTGGTAGGTGCAAATGGCATCGGAAAGACTACTCTTTTAAAGAGTATTCTTGGATTGACACCTGCTTTAAACGGCTCTGTGGAGCTGGGGGATTATTTATCTATCGGGTACTTTGAACAGGAAATGACTCCCGGCAATACTACCACCTGTCTGGAGGAGATCTGGAAGGAATTCCCCTCCTATACCCAGTATCAGGTGCGCTCCGCCCTTGCGAAATGCGGTCTGACCACCAAACACATTGAAAGCCAGGTCCGCGTATTAAGCGGCGGCGAGCAGGCTAAAGTGCGCCTGTGCAAACTGATCAACCGTGAGACCAATGTTCTCCTTTTGGACGAGCCTACCAACCATCTGGATGTGGATGCAAAGGAGGAATTAAAACGTGCCTTAAAAGCTTATAAGGGAAGTATCCTTCTCATCTGCCATGAACCGGAATTTTATGAAGGTCTGGCTACAGATGTGTGGGACTGCAAGGACTGGGCACTGCGTCTGTCATAACAGGCCGAAATCTGCCAAACCTGCGGCGGCAGGTTATTGGCAGCATACAGCTATACAAAATCAGCCCCGGAGCTTCCGGGGCTGAACTATTATAACTTTCACGCTATTTTTCAGTGTGAAACAGGCGGAACACTTTCGTATCCGGCTTTATCTGAAATTTCATTTCTTTTCCTGTTATGGGATGATTAAATTTAAGCTTATAGGCGCAAAGAGCCAGAGGACGCCTGCTTTCTTTTTCAACGGTTCCATATCTCCCGTCCCCGTAAAGAGGCGTCCCGTGACCGGAAAACTGGACACGGATCTGATGGTGTCTTCCTGTGATCAGTCTGATCTCCACCAGACTCAAAGTCTCCCCTTCTTTTTCTGCATCCTGTATACAATCCAGCACTTTGTATTCCAACTCTGCTTTTTTTCCTTCCGGATCGGACTTATCCACAATTTGTGAACAGTTGTTTTTCTTGTCCTGCCTTAGATAATCCACATATACACCACAGTTATCCACAGGTTTTCCACATACCACTGCCTGGTACAGTTTTTCTATTTTTCCCTGCTTCAGGCTTGTACTAAGAGCACCGGCGGCTTTTTGATTTTTAGCATAAACCATGATCCCGGATACAGGACGGTCCAGTCTGTGGATAACTCCTACATATGGGGGCTGTGGATTACGACCGGCTGTGGATTTATTTCCTGTTAATTTGTGGATATCCTGTGGATAAGCCGCCAGGTGTTTGCGGATCTCACTGACCATGTCCGGAGCAAAGCTTTTTCCGCTCTGGGACTCCAAACCGGCCGGTTTTACCACTACGATCATGTCTTTATCTTCATATAATACATTCAGCATCTTATTATCCCTTTAAATGTTTTCCAGCCACTGCAGGCACTGATCAAACCACCCGGCAACATGGGCATCTGCCAGACGGCCTTTAGCCGGCTCATCTACCTCTTTGGTAGCAAGAGACAGACCATGAGGCCCTTTTGGATAAATATGAAGCTCAAACGGAACCTTTTCTTTTGACAGCTTCTGCGCAAACATCAGCGAATTCTGTACAGGCACTGATTCATCAGAAGCCGTGTGCCAGAGAAAAGCAGGAGGCGTCTTCGGATCCACATGGTCTTCCAGACTGAAATAGGCAATCAGATCTTTATTTTCTCCTGCCAGATTTTCTATACTGCCCCGATGAGCCCACGGCCCGCAGGTGATCACCGGATAGCATAACACCATTCCATCCGGCCGGATGAGCTTTTGCTCTTCCTTTTGGAAAACAGTATCATCATTCCAGTGTACCCCCAGGCTGGCTGCTGCATGTCCTCCGGCAGAAAAGCCGCATACGATCACCGGTTTTTCCGGCATAGAAGCTCTTACTCTCTTTACCGCCTCTGCCCCGCAGCGCAGGGGATCAAGCCCCAGACAGGAACGAGGGGATCCCGGCTCCTTTACCGGATAATACAGGATCCACGGCTTCCATCCGGCCGCTCCAAAAGCTTTCGCCACCGGTTCTGCCTCCCGGGGTGAATGCCATTCATAGCCGCCTCCCGGGAAAATGATCACATTTCCCTTCCACTCTGTTTCCAAAAAAGGCCCTGCTTCTATTAATCTGATATCTGTCTGAACCATCTCTGTATCCACCTTTCCGGCCTGAATCTGCCGTTTCTTATTATCTTAACACAGATTCAATAAAACAGATTCATTAAAACAGACTTATTAAACATGAAAATCAAAAAACTCATTCACATTGTTGAAGCATACATCCTCGATCACCTGTTTTAATGCCTTTTCCCCGGAGAAATATTCCCCTCTCTCTACTAATTCGCCAAAGTAGCTGCATAATACTCTGCGGTACAGCTCATGCCGAGGATAAGAGATAAAACTGCGGCTGTCTGTCAGCATGCCTACAGACAGGCTGACGGGATACAGATTGGCACAAGCTTCAAACTGACGTTTAATACCAAAAGCCTGATCGTTAAACCACCAGGGCGCTCCCAGCTGCACCTTGGCTTTTACACCGTTATCGCAGAAGCCGGCTGCCAGGATTGCCCAGGCCTCTATCTTCGTACCATCTAACGGATACAGGATCGTCTTTGGCAGTTCTCCGGCCAGAGTCAGCCTGTTTAACAGCTCTCCCACACTGGTAACGGCACACTGATCATCTACGCAGTCAAAACCGGTAGACTGTCCTACGTTTCGCACTCCTTTTGTGTTTGCATCCAGATAGGTTCCGATATGAAGCTGCATCACATATCCATTCCTGTTATAGCGGCGGGCCATTTCGTAAAGGAAGGCACTCTGGTACTGATCTGTTTCCTGGGCCGTAAGTGTTTCATTTGCTCTGGCCTTTCGGAAAATCTCTTCAATCTCATCCATCCGGTAATCTGCCCAGGTAAAATAAGGAATACCGTCATCACTGACTGTTGTGCCGGTCACATTCTTAAAAAACTGCAGACGTGCCTCCAGTGCATCCAGCATTGTCTCAAAGGAAGTAATCCGGATCCCCGAAACCTCCTCCAGCTGCTTCATGTAGCTGTCAAAGGTATCTAGCTTCACAAACATGGCTTTATCCGGCCGGAAAGCAGTGATCACTCTGGTAAACATTTTTTCTTCTTTCAGTGCAATATGGTAATGCAGATCATCCACCGGATCTTCCGTTGTGCTTACCAGCTTTACGTTGGAGTGCTCCATGCACCAGCGTCGGGTCATATGTTTTTCCCGAATCATAGCCGTAGTGCGCTGATAGATCTCCTCAGCATTTTCAGCAGAAAGAGGCTCATCAATGTCAAAATAACGTTTTAACTCCAGAGCGCACCAGATATAGATGGGATTTCCGATCAATTTCGGAAGAATTGCCGCAAACGCCAGATATTTGTCATGATAGCTTGCTTCTCCCGTGATATATTTTTCATCAATGCCAAAGGTACGCATTGCACGCCATTTATAATGGTCGCCCCGCAGCCACATCTCCCCCAGATCTTCAAATTCTTTATTCTCAAAGATCTCTGAGGGCTGCAAATGGCAGTGGTAATCGATAATCGGGAGCTTCTCTGCATACTTGTGATACAGCTCGCTGCCGGTTCTGTTGGTGAGGAACAGTTCCTCGCTAAATCTTGTATTCATGTTTCCCCGTCTCCTGTTCGATCATATTCTGTAACTGTTTAACAGGCACCATCATCTCTAGAACCCGATCAGTGCGCCGCCGTCTACCGGGATACAGCTTCCGCTGATATAACGGGCTGCATCGCTGCATAAGAAAGCTGCACACATGCCCACATCCATCGGATCTCCTACACTCTTAGCAGGAATACGTCCCATGATCTTTGCAAGACGGGGCGGATCATTATCTACTGCCTTGTGGAACATAGGTGTATCGATCCATCCCGGTGCAATGGCATTGACCGTAACGCCAAATTCTGCCAGTTCTGCTGTCAGTGTGTGGATCATTCCCAGAAATCCGGCCTTGGCAGTGGAATATCCGGCTACCATAGGCTGACCGATATAGCTGGTCATACTTGCCTGGAACACAATACGTCCCCTTTTCTGCTCCTTCATGTAAGGAACCACAGCCTTGGTAAGGGCAAAAGATCCTACCAGATGCACACTCAGGACTCTCTTATAATCTTCCACTGTCATATCCCAGATAAACTTCTTGCAATGATTTCCTGCGTTATTGATCAGGATATCCACCCGTCCCTGCTCCGTTACAATCTTATCCACCAGTTCCTGTGCATGATCTGTATCCGTAATATCAAACTGATAAAATACAGCCTTATCTCCAAATTCTTCCAGTGCCTGCGCAGCCTGCTGCGGTGTCTCAAAGCTTACCACGCAGACCTTTGCTCCGGCGCTTACCAGACAACGGGTCACTGCAAGACCCAGGCCGGTAGAACCTCCTGTTACAATCGCCACCTGACCGGAAAGGTCATACCATTTTGCCATACTGAACTGTTCCATTTCTTCTGCTGTAAATGCTGCCATTGTTATCCTCCTCTATTCCTCACAGGCACGCTTAAAAGCCACCTGCTTTTCCTGATACTTGTATGGGATAAAATACTCCCTGTGGCCTAATGCTTCGCTTTTTGTAGGTGTTCCCCCTGCAACAGCTGCCACATATTCTGCCAGTTCCAATGCCATTTCATCCTGGGATCTTCCCCCTGTAAGGATCGGACCGGCATCAAAATCCATATCCTCTTTCATTCTTTCATAGGTAGCATGATTTCCTGTGATCTTTACACAGGGAGCTACCGCACTTCCTACTACATTTCCCCGTCCTGTTACCAGAAAGACCATATGAGCTCCGCAGCTGATCAGATCCATCAGACCTTCGTTATCGTTAGGATTTGTAATACCAAACTGCATCCAGTAGGGATCCGGCGTAGAATCTAAAAGCCATAAACCGCCGCAGGGAGCCGGAACCGACACCTTCAGCACGCCCTGGATCGGCCGGGAACCGCTTTTTATCACAGCCCCCATGCTTTTTTCTTCAATCGTGGAAAGTCCTCCGGCAAAATTACCCGGACTGACAGAATACTGCCGCACGGACTTACAATAATCCAGTGCTTTGTCATAGGTATAGCGTATTTCTTCCCGGGCTTGTTCGTTGGCTGCCCGCCCTATCAGAAGCTGATCAAGTCCGATCGCCTCCACGATCTCCTCGAAAATAGCTGTACCGCCTATATCCACCAGCTTATCGTAAAATCTTCCTACTACCACGTTTCCCGCAAGACCGCTGGTATAATCACTGCCGCCGCACTCGGCTCCGATCACCAGATCCTTCATTCCCATCGGTACCCGAGGGGTGTTTTTTAACTCTTCCAGAGTCTTATTTACCCAGTTTATACCTTTTTTTACGGTCCGGTCGGTGCCGCCTTCCTGCTGGATGAACATCCAGAAAGAAGGTTTTTCCTCTTTTGCCGCAATCGCTGCCAGCCACTCCGGCTGGATGTATTCACAGCCCAGACCTACAGCCAGAACTGCTCCTACATTCGGGTGGCGGATGAGGCTGATAAGCAGATCTACCGCATATTGATTGTCGGTGCAGCCGTCAAAGCCTACAAGCTCCACATCCGGGTGCCCGGCCTCACTTACGATCCTGCGGGCTACCATCTCGGAACATTTTACCGTATAGATCACAAGGATCCGGTTACGTATCCCCGGTGCCCCGTTTTTTCTCTTATAACCCTGCCAGGTCAATTCTTCCAGCTTCATCGTTGTGCCCTCACTCATATTTTGTATCCTTAGGCGCCCCGGTCTTCACATCCAGATGGCTGGATCTTTCATCGTAGATGCTCTGCATCACATGAAGGTGGACCCAGCTTCCCTTTGCAATATCGCCGGTGGCACGCCCGATCACCACGCCGTATTTTATGATCAGATCTCCCGCCCTGATATCTCCTAAAGCCAGCTTATGGCCTGTAGGAATATCAGTAACAGCCGTAATCTGCTTTTCCAGACAGTCACCGATCAGCTTCACCTGCTGTCCGGCCTTCACCTCTGTCAGAGCAGTGGCTACATTGTCCTTCAGATCGATCTGAAATGCCGTTATCTCATGTTCCATATCCAGACACTCCTACTTACAAGATTCCAAACTTTGCAAAGGCATCTGTGGCTGTCATACCGCCCTCGATCGCCTTGCGCACTGTCTTCTCTCCGGACGCTTTTACAAGGGCCTTTTCGATCACTTCATCCTTAATGTCCTTAGGAATAATAAGCACACCGTCAATATCACCGAATACCAGATCTCCGTCGTGGATCGTCACCTGGCCGATCTCAATGGTGCAGCGATAGTCACATACATAGGTTCGCACCGAAGAATCCTGTGCCCAGCACTGGGTGCAGAATACAGGGAAATTCTGGCTGAGGACCTGAGGTGTATCTCTGCTGTAGCCGTCCAGCACTGCCCCCACAGCCCCTCTGGTCTTTGCCGTAGCTGTCAGCAGTTCTCCCCAGAGAGCACTGTTGTGTGCCCCTGTAGCCACATATACCTCGTTTGGCTTTAACTGATCCAGTGCCTCTGTCAGATACCCGAAAGGCTTTTTAGGATTTTCAAACACATCATTTTCCAGAATGGTGCAGGCATAACCTGCGATCTTTAATCGATGATCCGGCTGATTCCGGTCAATGTATGCATCTGCAGGCACCAATGCCTCTAAAGGGCGGATGGATGCAGGCAGAAACTGGTGCTTGTATCCCATCTGGTCCAGAATATCCCCTACCACCGGTGTATAAAGCTTCTCTTTCATAAGTGTAAATAACTCTTCATCATTCTTCCACTGTGCCATGTTAAAAACCTCTCTTTGCTAATGAATCATGTAGAAAACCCGCCCGGTTTGTACTGCGGACGGGCTATTATTATTTTTTATGCCAGATTTGTTACCCACATAAACGTCTGTGGGAAGTAAGTCAGTATCATCAATGCAACAGTCATTACAAGATAGAATGGGATCATGGCCTTCGACAGCTTCTCGATCGAAATACCGGAAATAGCACTGCCGATGAACAAAGTAGAACCAACCGGCGGTGTCAGAAGTCCGATTCCCAGATTCAGCACCATTACAACCCCCAGATGGATCGGTGAAAGTCCCAAAGACATCCAGATCGGAAGGATCACCGGTGTCAGCATCAGGATCAGGCAGGCCATCTCGATCAGGCAGCCTAAGAACAGCATCAGAAGGTTCAGCATGATCAGGATCAGGATCTTGTTATCTGTAATAGAGAATAATGCTTTAGAAACTGTCTCAGGGACCTTTAAGTAGGTCAGCAGATAGGTAAAGGATCCTGACACACCTAAAAGGATCAGCACCTTGCCCAGTGTCATAGTTACATTGTTGAAAATCTGCGGAATATCTTTAAACTTAAATCCCTTGTAAATAAAGAGACCTACCACTAAAGACCATACTACGGCGCAGGCTGCTGATTCGGTAGTTGTAAAGATACCGGCGATTACACCTACTACTACAAATAATACAGAAAGCATGCCCCAGATCGCCTTAAGGAAAGAGTGTGTGCAGGCCTTCAGGTCAAATCGGCCTGTGACCGGGTAATTTTTCTTCACTGATACATAGTAGGAATATATCATCAATGAAATAGAAAGTACCGCACCGGGCACATAACCTGCCAGAAAGAGCTGACCTATGGAAACGCTGGTAACACCTGCTGCTGCCAGAGTATAGATGACCATGTTCTGACTTGGAGGTACCAGAATGCCTTCTACAGAGCTTGCCATCGTAAGGCAGGTAGAGAAATCCCTGTCATACCCCTGTTCTTCCATCATCTTGATCTCGATCGGACCTAAGGAAGCACAGTCTGCTGAGGAAGAACCGGAAATACCGCCGAAGAAAAATGAAGCAACCACGTTTACCATAGCTGCACCGCCCCTGAACCATCCTACCAGCTCTTTCGAAAAGTCAATCAGGGTATCGGTAATTCCTCCCGCACTCATAAGCTCGCCCATCAGAATGAAAAAAGGAACCGCCAGCAGTGTGTAAGAGTTTAAGTTAGATACAAATTTTAATGCCATCTGCATAGGGTTGATCCCCAGATAGAAGAAATCCACCAGAGAAGCAGTACCTATAGCATATACAATAGGCACTCTTAAAAATACCAATGCCAGAAAAATGCCGATCAACAGCAGTGTTGCAATTACAGTCGTACTCATTCTTTACCAATCCTCCTTGTCCATTGTGTGATCAATGCCAGAATGTACAGCACCCCTGTTACAGGCAGTGACATATACATCCAGGCATAAGGAATATTGATTCCGGCCATACTATTGCTTCTGGCCTGCTTCATGAGCTGTGATCCATAAACTACCATAAAAATGGCAAAAACGATGATGCAGACCGTAGCAAGAATATCTGTAGCAAAAATCTGTCCCTTCTTCATTCTGGAATCAAACATAGTCACTTTCAGATGTTCGTCTGTGCGCAGCACCAGCGAAGACCCCATAATGCTCATCCATGTTAAAAGGAACAGCGATAACGGCTCTCCCCACATAGGAGACTTATGCAGGAAATAACGGCCTGCAAAGATATAGAACACCACTGCAACCAAAGCAGCCAGCATCAATACACAGAGATGCTTTACAATGCCAAATACGACCCTATCGACCTTGTTCCATAGCTCTTTAAAATTTTCCATAGTATCACCCGTTTCATTCAATATTGATCTGTTTCCGTTATTCGTATTTTCCGCTTAACAGCGTCTGAATCATCTTCTGGGATTCCTCATCATAGGTTTCGTATACACTCTGGCAGGCTGCAGACCATTTCTCCAGGTCAGCAACTTCCAGCTTTGTAACACCTTTTTCCTCGAAGGAATCAAAAGCAGCCTGTACCTTCTCCTGATTGTAAGCGTAAGCAGCCTTACCTGCCTCAGCAGCGGCTTCCTTCATCCATCCCTGCTGCTCTTCGCTTAAGGACTCCCATCTGGACTGGCTCATAAGGATAACACCACAGCCAAAGGTGTGTGCATCCGGAATAACATAAGGAGCAACCTCGTTGAAGGAGTTTGAAAAGTAATTGATAATATCATTCTCAGCGCCGTCAACTACACCGGACTGTAAAGAGGTGTAAAGCTCGGAATAAGAGATCGGTGTTGCTGAGGCCTTTAGTGCTTTCATGGTATTTACCATCAGGTCTGTTTCAGGAACTCGAATCTTTAAGCCATTCATCATATCCAGACTGAATTCAGAAGGCTTTCCTAACTTATCATAAGTACTCTGGGTAATAAACAAATGTCTCGGTCCCTCTGTCATCCAGCCCAGAGCCACATAACCGCAGTCAGCCTCAGCTACTGAATCCAGCAGCTCCTGTCCTACCGGGCTTACCGTCATCTCCTGGAACTGTTCCATATCTTTAAAGAGGAATGGAAGTCCTGTAAGGCTGATCTTATCTGCGCCGTAATTGGAAAGAGAACTTGCATTGCCGCGGAAGATATCCAATGTTCCCATCTGAATGCCCTGCATGCATTCCTTTTCACCACCCAGTGTTCCGTTTAAATAGATCTCCACGGTAATATCTCCGCCGGAAAGCTCTTCAATCTTTTCTTTGAATTTTTTAGCACCTACAGTGCCGCCGTAGTCCTCTCCGTTTACCTCACTCCAGGTAAGAGTGATGCTTGCATTGCCGGATGAAGACGTCCCACCGGCAGTCGTCTCTGCTGCAGCTGCTGTGGTAGTTGTCTGTGCGCCTCCGGAACCTGAACCGGATCCGCAAGCTGTCAGAGCCATTGCTGCACATGCCATTACTGTAAGTCCCAATACGTGTTTTTTCATGATTACTTCCTCCTGTCATTTGATGAAATGTCCTTTGCATATATAGGACAAAAACGTTTTTGTTTTTATGTATGTTGTTTCTTGTTTCAGAGTATCATTTCCACAGTCTCTTGTCAATATTAGGGAACTATTTTAGTTTGTTAAGTTATTTTTTTTGTCAGATATAGCAAAACCCATGGTGTGTTTTTTAGCATTATGACAGTTTCTCTCAAAAACGCGGCGAACTTATTTACTTTTTTTATGCCGATTGCTATAATTTACTAAAACGTTTTTTAATATTATTTAGATGATATTTTCACAGAATGGAGGTATAATTTGTATGATTATTACAAAATTTGAAAGCTGGTGGGTTGAGCGCGGCAAGTGTCTCTTTGACGAAAGACGTCAGGGCGGCGCGAAAATGGGCTGGGATGTGATCGTGATCAAGCTCACCACTGATACAGGAATCGAAGGAATTGCCACCTGTATGGCAGCCAGAAGCGGTGCTGTCAGCGAATCCTATCTGCAGGAAAGCATTGCACCTGTTGTTTTAGGACGGGATCCTCACGACAGAGAAGCAATCTTTCAGGAGCTTTGGATCATCGACCGGCACGAGGCATTTTTCCCGGTATTCCTTCCCGGACCTGTAGATGTGGCTCTGTGGGATATCTGTGCAAAAGAAGCAGGCCTTCCTTTATATAAGTACATCGGTGCCTATCGCACCAGTCTTCCTGTATATGCCAGCAGCAACTTCCTTCCTTCTGTAGAAGCTTATGTAGAAGAAGCTCTTTATTACAAGAATAAAGGGATCAAGGGCTATAAGGCACATCCGGCAGGTCCGGTGGAATTTGACCTTAAGGTCCACGAAGCTGTGAGGAAGGCAGTGGGGGATGATTTTGTATTAATGACAGATCCGGTTGGAGATTATACCTTAGACGAGGCCATCCGTGTAGGACGCCAGCTGGAGAAATTAGGCTATAAATGGTTTGAAGAGCCGTTCCGCGATTTTGAGCTTTATAAATATACGGAGCTGTGCCGCGTGCTGGATATTCCTGTTGCAGCTACAGAGACTACCAGAGGCTGCCACTGGGGCGTAGCTCAGGTGATTGCTCAGAGGGCCGCTGATATCGTAAGAGCTGATGTAAGCTGGAAAGACGGTATTACAGGTACTTTAAAGATCGCCCATATGGCTGAAGGCTTCGGTCTTAACTGTGAGATCCATACCACCACCATGAATTATATGGATATGGTAAACCTCCATGTAAGCTGTGCGATCAAAAACTGTGAATACTTTGAATATTTCGTTCCTGAGGACAATTACAGACTGCCTATGAAGGGAGATCTGCCTATTGACGAAAACGGTATGATCCATGTACCGGATGCCCCCGGTGTGGGAGCTGAACTGGATTGGGAGCTGATTCATTCAGCCTGCCACCACTATATGTGTCAGGAATACGGAAAATAATACTTTACAAGAACAGATACCGGTATTGCTCATGTTCATACATGACCAGGTTGCTGCGCAGGATCACTTCACTGCCTACATAAACCCGTTTCTGTTCCGGCATTTTGCCGCTGATCAGATATTCAGCCAGAGTACGTATTCCTACATACCCCTGAGCATAAGGGTTTTTCTGGATCACGTTGTTGATCACAGAGCGCCGCAGCCAGTCTGCCGTAGTGTCAGAAAGGTCGGAGCCTACAGCATAAACCTTCTGAGCTTTTTGCGTTTCCTCCAGAGCTTTTCCCAACATGATCGTACCCTGAGAATAAACGCTGCAGCAGGCCGCCACATCCGGTCGGGACAGCTTATTAAAAATATCCACATAATTAGACTGAGTAACTTCCCAGGAATGATCCTTGTAGATCATGTTTGTATGGCCGTTTTCCGTCATATAGGCCTCAAACCCTTTTGCAATCAGGGCATGAGCATCCCACTTCGGATTTCCGGCGCAAAGGAGGATACTTCCGTAGTCCGGGATATGACCGGTGATCAGTTCTGCCATGGTACGTCCTATGACCTCATATTCCGGCAGAACACAGCACAGATGAGAACAGTATTTATTTTCTGAATTAATAAGTACAATGGAAAGATCCCGGGCACAGATCCCCTTCCAGATCTCCACCGTAGCTGCGTCATCAATATGTCCTACTGTAAGGATCCCGTCCAGACCCTTTTTCTCGATCAGCGCTTCCAGGCGTTTCAGAATGTCCTGCTTGTCCTTTTCGAAATAAGGCAGTTCTATACATTCCAGGTTCATATTCACCTTGGACAGGTAATCATGAACCCCCCGCCATACCGGCGGATAGTAGTACTGGTTGTCCCCTTCTTCTGAAGGGAGCAGGATGGCAATACGCTGGGTACCTCGTTTTAAGCTAGATGCAAGAGCATTAGGCTGGTATCCCAGCTCTGCTGCAATACGGCGGATCTTTTCCCGGGTTTCATCACTGACTCCCGGTTTCCCGCTTAATGCAAAGTGAACGGAGCTGATGGAAACTCCCGCTTTTGCTGCTACGTCCCGGATCGTTGTTTTTGTATTCACGTACATTCACCTTTCATAAAATGATACTAAGATCAAAAGCCTTTTGACCCCAATATCATAAAATAGCTGTTTACGCATGTCATTATACACCAAATAGAAAATTTAATCAAAAAAACGAAAACAGGAGGAGAAAAAAATGGGAGTATTAGATGGTAAAGTCGGAATCGTCACAGGAGGTAGCAGCGGCATCGGCTACCAGATCGCCAATGTTATGGCGCAGGACGGTGCCACAGTCTATACGGTAAGCCGCACCGGAGCACCGAAGGAAGGATACAAAGAAAGCCACCCGGGTGTGATCCATGTTAAGGGGGACATCGGTGACAAAGAGGCTATGAAAAACCTGCTTGATGAGATCACTGCAAAGACCGGCGGCCGTCTGGATTTTCTTGTAAATAACGCAGGCGCCACCTTCAAATGCCGGGCAGAGCAGTTTCCGCAGGAGCAGTTTGACCATATTATGAATGTAAATGTAAAATATGTGTTCCAGATGAGCCAGCTCTGTTATCCTTACTTGAAACAGGCTCCGGATAAGGGCCGCATCGTTAATATCACCAGCATGAGTGCCCACCTAGGCTTCTCTGAGGTGGTTCCATACTGTACCAGCAAGGGAGCCGTACTGGCTATGACCAGAGGACTGGCAGTAGAATGGGCGCAGGATAACATCTGCGTCAACAGCATTGCCCCCGGCTGGTTCAAAAGCAAGATGCTGCAGCAGGTGGTAGATCCTGAAAGAGAACGCCGTATCTTAGGACGTATGCCGTTCCATTCTTACGGAGATACCAGAGATCTGGGCGCTATGGCAAGTTTCCTTTGCGGTCCCAACGGCAGCTATATCACCGGACAGGACTTTGCCGTAGACGGCGGCGCACTGGCATACGGATATTGATCAGCCGCTCTCGTTTTCTGTCTGCTTAAAATTATGATACCGGATCAAAAGGCCGGAAGGAAAGCTGTTTCGTTCACAACGGGACAGCTTTTTTATGTCTGCGATCCTATTACATCGTTTATTTTGCAAAAAAGACCTTGCATATTTTGGGCGGTCGTTGTATAGTATTGATTGTAATGATATGTAGTATCGAATACTACATAAGATTGTTTTTCAAACTCATACTATATGCAAGGAGGTATCCGCTATGAGTGCAAAGATAAAAAGAAACATCTGCCGTATGAAAGATCCGGGAAGCGCCATTACCCATCTGATCGCCATGGTGGCCGCTGTTATTGCATCGGTCCCGCTTTTGGCCAAAGCTGCAAAAACGCCAGGCTGCCTGCATCTGGCAGCGCTGGCGGTGTTCATTTTAAGTATGATCTGTCTGTATGGAGCAAGTACGCTGTACCATACGCTGAATATTTCTCCTGCCGTGAATAAGTGCCTGCGCAAGCTGGACCATATGATGATCTTCGTCCTGATCGCCGGAACTTATACGCCGGTATGCCTGATCGTTTTAGGAGATCACACAGGCTGGAGCCTTCTTGGCCTTGTGTGGGGAATTGCCCTTATTGGCATTATCATCAATGCCCTGTGGATCACCTGCCCAAAGTGGTTTTCTTCCCTGATCTACATTGCCATGGGCTGGGT
>CAVIPV010000005.1:0-41424 GCA_963644495.1 Prevotella sp.
CCGTGACGGCACCATCATGGACGTTGTACGCCAGATCAAGCCATATGAGTTTGACGACGAAAGCAAGTAAAAACAAGGGATAGACTCACAAACCACCTGCGTAAGCGCGGGTTTGTGAGTCTGCAAAATAAGACCCATGCAGGCTGCAGGTACAGCAGCGGCATGGGTCTTGTTTTAGTGAAAAAAATGACAAATCGGCTGATGAGCAAAGATAAAAAGGATTTACAGATGACAGTTGACGGAAGATCAATCCCAAGATATATTGTAAGAGATATTCGAAACGCAAAAGAAAGATGTGAAAGGAAATAATGATCATGGCAAAAGAAGCAACAACAGATCTGACGAAAGGAGATCCGTTGAAACAGATATTTTTATTTTCAATCCCATTGGTGCTGGGAACAGTATTCCAGCAGTTATACAGCTTTGCTGACACTGTGATCGTCGGGCGCTTTCTTGGTGTTTCTGCACTGGCAGCAGTGGGGACTACCTATTCTTTAAATTTTCTGATCCTGGGATTTGTTCAGGGGCTTTGCGTCGGTTTTGGAATTCTGATCGCCCAGAGCTTTGGGGCCGGAGAAAAAAATGATCTGCAGACCTATTTTATAAATGGAGGAATCCTTGCACTGGTGATCTGCGTTGTCCTTACCGGAATGACTGTATTGTTTGCAGCACCGCTTTTAAGGTTGATTCAGACTCCTGAGGATATTCTTAAAATGGCGGTAGACTACATTAAGATTATCTTCTGGGGGATTCCTGCTACGATGCTTTATAACTATTAAGCTAGTGCTTTAAGAGGAGTGGGAGATTCAAAGCATCCCTTCTATTTCCTACTGTTTTCCAGCATACTGAATATAGGGTTGGACTATCTGTTTATCGTCCCCCTTCATGGGGGAGTCGCAGGGGCTGCATGGGCGACTGTGCTCAGTCAGTTTGTCAGCGGGATACTTAATCTGTATTGGCTTCTGCGCCGTGTACAGATCATGGATGACTGGAACGGGGAAATGAAGTTTAGCCTGCAGCATGCAAAACGCCTGTGCATAGTAGGACTTCCTATGGGATTTGAATACTCGGTTTCGGCAATCGGAGCTGTGGTGATGCAGGGTGCGATCAATATGCTGGGAAGTGTTGCAGTTGCGGCTCAGACAGCCGGTGAAAAGATCCGTCAGATGTTTACCCTTCCTATGGAAAGTGTAGGAATGGCGATGGCCACTTATACAGGACAAAACTATGGAGCAGGACGGATCGACAGGATACGCAAAGGCATCCGCAGCGGACTTAAGATCCAATATATTTATTGTATTCTGATTTGGATCATTATCTTCCTTTTAAAGGCACCTTTAGTCGGCTTTGTTCTTGGAGAGACAGAGAGTGAAGTCGCACGGGAAGCGATCCGATATCTTTTTACTATGAGTTTTCTTTTCTTTATTCATGGTTCTCTGATGATCATGAGAAACACGCTACAGGGGCTTGGCTACAGTTTTCAGGCAATTGTTTCCGGCATCGGAGAGCTGATTGGACGCAGTCTTGGAGGTCTGCTTGCAGTCTGCGGTTTTGGATTCCTTGCGATCTGCTTTTCTAATCCCATTGCATGGCTGTTTGCCCTGATCTATTGCCTGATTATGGTTCGGCATTATCTGAACAAGGTTGTCAATTAGACCTTTTGATCCCAACATCATTTTTTAGCAGAATGGGAAAAGACCGGCTTATCTGTTTATCTGCAGATTAAGCCGGTCTTTTTTGTGAAACAATGTACCGGGAAGATCACACCCGCTCCATCAAAATATCCACCACTCCGCCGCAGACCATGCCGTCATCTTCCGCGTCCTGTCCTGTAAGATCCCCGTGATAAAGGATAGGAGCCTGGTCACCATCATGGATCATTTCCAGGGCACGGCGCAGGACAGCTGCTTCCATACAGCCGCCGCCAATGGTTCCGATAATAGTTCCGTCCTGAAGGACTAACATCTTAGTGCCAACACTTCTTGGAGCAGAACCGTGGCGGGCTACGATAGTAGTCAGGATGGCCGGAAGCCGCTCTGGGGAATAGTTATTTAAGAAATGGGATATTTCTGTTGGGAAGCCGCAGCTTCTAAGTTTCTGGTTCTTTACCTGAATGATCTCTGCCATAATAGCAACTCCAATCTCCACCGGTGTTTCCGCACCGATATTTAAGCCGATAGGAGTATAAACCTGGTTTAAAACCTCCGGATCCGTACCATTTTCAATCAGGACTTCCTTTACTTTTGCCACACGTTTGCGGCTGCCGATCATACCGATATAGGCATGAGGCATTTTTGCGATCCGCTCCAGGCAGACCTGGTCATATCTGTGGCCCCTGGTAAGAATGACAAAATAAGTATCTTTGGAGCCTTCAATCTGATCCAGACCATTTTCAAAGGAATCGCAGATCACCTGATGGGCTCCGGCTTTTCGGGCATTGTTTGCGTACAGAGGACGGTCCTCTAAAACAGTGACTGTAAATTCCATCATGGCTCCAAGCTGGATCACAGGCATGGAAACGTGACCGCCGCCGCAGATCACCAGGTGCTTTTCACCGCCTAAGCAGTCGCAGAACAGCTTCTTTCCTGCTGCTGTGGCCTGTCCGCTGTCATGGAGCTTACAGATCTCTTCCTGATTCCTGGAAAAGAATCCCTCTGGTGTACTTTCCCATACCAGCTTATCATCTGAAAAGAATGCCTTTTCCCCGAAGGCATCTTCCTCTAAAACTGTATAGAGGATGTTCTGACGGTTTGGACTGACACTGGCTATGGCTTCATATACATCTTTAAATTCTGTTGTTTCTGACATTTTACCACCCCGTTTTGCTTATCTGGAACATGCCAACAGCATGTTCAGGCAACTGTTAAAATTCGTTATTGCATATTTTTAATAACGCTTTCTAAATGCTATTATCATTATATCATTTTCTATGAACAGGAGCAAGCAACATTCCTAAAAAAAAATAAGCCCTATACAAAAAAATAAAGAGACCGATGGAAAGATGATCAGAACAGCTGGATTAGAAGGGAAAATCCCAGTATTTTACAGGAAAACCAGAGAAAAATGTAAGCGTTTACAAAATTTATGTAAGTATTTACAATTTTGTATTTGAAAAGTAGAAAAAGTGTGGTATACTGCAAATCAGAGAGGACATTCCGGGGTTTCGGAAAAGGGGTCCGGAAAAATTCCGGAAACGTCCAGAGAGCGAAACAGGAAATCAAAACAGGGAATGATCCGCATAGGAAAGGAGAATATTAAATTATGGCACTTCTGAATTATGATGTATTAAAGAAATCCGGTTACGATGGCTACATCCTTGAGGATGCTCCGGTAAAGGTTTTACAGTTTGGTGAGGGAAACTTCCTTCGCGCATTCGTAGATTACTGGTTTGACCTTGCAAATGAGAAGGCCGGATGGAACGGCAAATGCTGTCTGGTACAGCCAATCGCACCAGGTCTTGCAAAGATGATCAATGAGCAGGAAGGTCTGTACACTCTGTACCTGCGCGGAAGCGAAAATGGCAAGAAGGTAGATGACAAGCGTGTGATCTCCAGCGTTGCTAACTGCTTAAACCCATATGAGAAAGCTGATTATGACAAGATGATGGAAGTTGCTGCAAGCGACGACTTACAGATCATCGTTTCCAATACAACTGAGGCTGGTATCCAGTATGATCCATCCTGCAAGAAGGATGACTGCCCGCCATCAAGCTTCCCGGGAAAACTGACCCAGGTTCTGTATCATCGTTTCCAGGCTGGCAAGTCAGGAATCATCATGCTGGCATGCGAGCTGATCGACAACAACGGCAAAGAGCTGTTAAAGTGCGTAAACCAGTACATTGACCAGTGGGAACTGGGCGCTGACTTCAAGAAGTATGTAAATGAAGACTGCACCTTCTGTGGTTCCTTAGTAGACCGTATCGTTCCGGGACGTATCCGTGACGCAGAAGAAGTTAAGGCTCTGGATGCAAAGAACGGCTACGAAGATCCTCTGACCGACGTTGGCGAAGTATTCGGTGTTTGGGTAATCGAAGGCGATGAGAAGTTAAACGACGTACTGCCATTTAAGAAGGCCGGTCTGTTAGACAAGGTATTCGTTACCCCGGATATGAGCCCATACAAGAAGAGAAAAGTTCGTATCTTAAACGGCGCTCATACAGGTTTCGTTCTGGGTGCTTACCTGGCTGGCGAGAACATTGTACGTGACTGCATGAACGATGAGACTATCAAGGGCTTCATGAACAAGATGCTCTATGATGAGGTTATCCCAACCCTTCCGCTGGACAAGAATGACCTGTTAAACTTCGCAGCAGCTGTATCTGACCGTTTCAACAACCCATTTGTAAACCATGAACTGATGAGCATTTCCTTAAACTCCACATCTAAGTGGAAAGCAAGAAATATGCCTTCCTTCCTGGAATACATTAAGGAAAAAGGCGTTCTGCCGGAGTGCCTGACTATGTCACTGGCTGCATACATTGCATTTTACAGCAATGATATCCAGTCTCTTACTGATGCAGGTCTGGTTTGCAAGCGTCCGGCCGGCAACGAGTACACTGTAAGCGATGACCGTTGGATACTGGAATTCTACTACGATTACAAGGATGCTTCCGCAGAAGAACTGGTACACGCAGTTCTGACCAATGAGAAGATGTGGGATCAGGATCTGACCCAGATCGAAGGTCTGGAAGCTAAAGTTGTAGCTGACCTTAAGATGATTCGTGAAAAAGGCACTAAGGCTGCATACGCTAGCTGCCTGTAATATTATTAAAGAATATAGAGCTTATCTGATATAAAATCTATATCTGTAAAAAACGAAAAGGCTGTCCAAACGCGGGCAGCCTTTTTTGTACAGGATACATTTTTTATGTCATGAGGTTTTAGGGGCATTTACGACTATTATTTAATAACTCCGGTTTTTGCATATTCGTCCAGTTTACGCCGCAGTACTACATCTTCTGGATCCAGATACTGCCGTACTTTGTCATAAAGCACTTCATCCGGCTTTAGCGCTGCACGGTACTGGGCGGGAGTGCGCTGGAAAGTGGAGCGGAAGCGGAAAGTCAGGGTCTTTAAGTCGGGAAAACCACTTTTTAATGCAATGTCAGTCAGATTTTCTTTGGTGTAGGTCAGGTCATTTAAAGCATGCTGAAACCGCACTCTTGTGAGATATTCATGGAAATTGATTCCCACCATTTGTTTAAATAAAGTAGAAATATAGGTCCGGTTGTACTGGGCATAATCTGCCAGGTCTTCCAGAGACAGTTTTTCTGTGTAATGTTCTTCTACATAGGTCAGAAGAAGACGCATGGTAGAGCGCCGCTTGTCCTCTTCCGGGATCAGATTAAACTGCTGTGGATCAAATTCTGTAAAAAGCGTGATAAGCAGCAGTTCCAGATTTGCCTTGGCGCTTAGCTGGGAGTAGGTTCCGCCCTTCTCTATCGCCTGCCAGATCTGGCTTGCATAGAAACGGATGCGGCAGAAACGATCTTCATAACGGTTGCTTTCATCAGAAAGACAGGAAGGAAACTGATAAATATATCCCTTTTTGACCAGGAATTTCAGTGCACTTGATGGAAAATGCAGGACCAGGGCCCTTGTGCCAGGCTGCTGGCGCATAGAGGCATGGCCGTTTCCGGGAGCTGTCAGGATCAGGTCATTTTCTGAAAGAGAGTGTGTATCTGTTCCACGGCAGTATTCCTGAGCACCCTGAAGTACGATGCTTAACTCATATTCATCAGGATGCCAGTGATAGCGGTAATTCATAATGTTGTGTGCAAAGCAGCGCAGATGGATATTTTCACGGGGCAGATCCATTTCATAACAGGTTTCTTCCATTTTGTACTCCTTTTTTGTTCTCCAAAAATCCAAATATTTTCCCTATTGTAAAATTTAGAAAAAATGAAATATCGTTTGCAAGTCTGATTTCAGAATAACGGTTAAAATGGCTTCTGTCAACGATTGTTTTCGTATAAATACAAAAGAAAACTTTTGTGAATTGGCAGAATGCACAAGAAATGTGATAAAAAATTGACAAGATTCACAGGGGAAATGTTTGGATTTTAAGCGAGACAGGATCAACTGTGAAGAAAAAGAAAATACGGTCAGGGGAGCAGGAAGGCGAAAAAACTGCAAATATTTCGCGGTGACAATAAAATCACAATCTGCTAGGATAAGCATAACAACAAATGAGCCCAGGCCCGGGCAGCTAAGAGCTTATGGAGTTTTCAGACTATGATGTTATAATGGAAGGGAAAAATTATGAATACTCAAATGATGATCTGTATGGTGATCTTTGCAGCAACTCTGGTCAGCTATATGTTAAATAAGATACCAATGTGGCTGACAGCAATGATCTCTCTGACTGCACTGTACTTTACCGGCTGTATTGATGCAGCTGGTGCAATGTCTGGCTTTTCAAATGTAAATACCATCCTGATGGCAACTATGTTTATTGTGGCAGCAGGATTTCGCAGGACTTCTCTGGTAGATGGAATGTGTGGCGGGATCATGAAGCTGACAAGAGGCAGCTTTCTGACAGCATATTTTGGCTATATCCTGATCGCTGTATTGCTGACAAACTTTATTGCAAGTCCAATGGTCGTATATGCCATCGTAAGTCCGCTGCTTGCAGCTCTTTGTGATAACACCGGACACAGCCGTTCTCAGTATATGTTCCCTGTTATGGTCGTCTGCGTGGCATGCTGCGGTATCTTGCCGTTATCAACTGCTATCCAGCAGGCTGGACAGTTTACAGGATTTATGGAGACTTATGGATTTACCGGCATGAGTATCCGTGCGGTAGATTTTACTATTGGTACCTGGCCGATCCTTATTGTTGTTCCATTATGGGCACTGCTTGTGGGACCGAAATTTACACCTAAAACACCGGTAGTTCCTATTGAAGCCCTGGAAAGCCGGAATTCTGGAAAACAGGCCGAAAAACTCAGTCCTGCTGTAGATAAGATCGGAATTGTAGTTTTCTTTGGCACGATCTTATGCCTTATTTTCTCCAGTCAGTTACATCTTGCTACCTGGTCTGTTGCGCTGACAGGAAGTCTTCTGATGGTATTATTTGGCGTTGTAGATCAGAAATCTGCACTGCGCGACATTCCGTGGGATATGCTGATGTTGTTTGTAGGTGCACTTGCTTTAGGAACCGCTCTGACTAATACCGGAGCCGGTGATATGATCGGAAATGCCCTTGCATCAGCAGTTGGCGGAACCCACAACAATTATGTACTGGGGGCACTGTTCTTTTTGATCCCGTTTGTACTTACACAGTTTATGTTAAACCGTTCTGTATCTGCAGTATTTGTGCCGATCTGCCTTCTTACCTGTTCTGCACTGGGTGCAAATCCAACTGGACTGGTGCTGTTAGTCAATGCAGGTTCTCTGACTGCATTTTTAACACCTATGGCAACTCCTGCTGTGCCAATGTGTATGGCAGATGGAGGTTATGATCTGAAGGCACTTTTCAAGAGCGGTGCACTGATCACATTGATCCTGCCATTTATTTATATCTTTTATACCATGACTGTATTTCCTGCATTTTAGGAAAATACAAAAGAAAAAATCTAAAAAGTACCTAAAATATAGGAGGAATTGTTACTGTGAAGATTACAGATGTAAAGCTGCGTTTTGCAAAGCATTACCTGTTTGTACAGATATATACAGATGCCGGGATCACCGGCCTTGGTGAGGCTGGAAACTGGGGTTATTTACAGGCCACAGCAGCAGCCATTGAAAAATTTGCAGATTACCTCATCGGAAAAGATCCCTTCCGTATCGAGGATTTTAACCAGAATTTCCTGCGTTCCGTGTATTTCCGCGGTTCTGTTATCATGAGCGCCATTTCTGCTATTGATATTGCATTGTGGGATATTAAAGGTAAGGCACTTGGAGTTCCGGTCTATGAGCTTTTAGGTGGAAAGACCCGTGAAAAAGTGCGTGTTTATGCATCTGTTATGCATCTTACAGAGGATAATAATGAACTTGCTAAACAGTATCAGCAGTTACAGGAAATGGGCTTTACAGCTGCAAAAATATTCTGCAATGGTCCTGTAAGCGCTCCAGATGGAAAAGGAGAGTTTTATTCCAGCCGTATTGAGCGTGAGGTGGAAAAAGTACGTGTCTGCCGTGAAGCAGTTGGAAATGACTTTGACTTTGTCCTAGAAGTACACAGAGGCATGACACTGCCGGAGGCGGTTGCATTTGGCCGGGCAGTAGAGCCTTACAGACCAATGATCTTAGAAGACCCGGTTCCGCCGGATAATGTAGATACTATGGCAGAGGTGGCATCTAAAGTAGGTGTTCCGATTGCCACAGGAGAGCGCTTTATCGATCTGCGTGAGTTTGAAGTGCTGATGGCACGCCACGCCTGCCAGTATGTCCGTCCGGATGTATGTGCAGTAGGCGGTATCACCACCAGCAAGAAGATCTGCGCGCTGGCAGAGGCACATGATGTTCTTGTGATCCCTCATAATCCACTTGGTCCGGTATCCACAGCTGCCTGCCTGCAGATTTGCGCGTCCATTCCAAACCTTGGCATCCAGGAACTGCCTGGCTTCTGCTTAAATGGTGCAGAAGATAAGATGGTAAAAGAGCCACTGCGCTTTGAGAATGGCTGTATGCTGATCCCAGAGGCACCTGGTATCGGCGTAGAACTGGCAGATGATGCAGAAGAACTGTATCCGGCCAATGAGCGTGGCAGCAATGCAGCCCGCCGGGCTTTTGATGGTTCTGTAAAGGACTGGTAATGTAAATAAATGAGCAAACAAAAAAATGGTGTTGCCTGTGATCAGCAAAATAACTGCTGATACGGCAGCACCATTTTTTTAATTGCAAGGGCGGGGCCGGGGCATTCATTAATAGTCTGTATCAGCATAAGCCCCATCCCAGACGATCCGCCTGTAATTTTCTTTATCTGTATCCCCTTCTGTGGAGAAAAACAGCAGACGGGAATCTTTATTGATGTTCAGTTCTTTTTTCAGATGTTCAAACTGTTTCTTCCTTAAGATCTCCATTGCAAAGCCAAAGGCTGCTGCGCCGCTTTCACCGGAGATAACAGCGGTATCACCGGGAAGAGGATTTCCAAGGATGCGCATGCCTGTGGCAGCTACATTATCAGACATGGAAACAAAATGGTCTGCATAGGCAGATAATACATTCCAGCCGATGGTGCAGGGAACGCCGCATGCAAGACCGGCCATGATAGTGTAAAGATTGCCGTCTACAGTGTGGGGTTTGCCATCATCTGCTTCGGCAGTGCGGTAGATACAGTCGGCCTGATCAGGCTCTACGATCGTAATTACCGGTTTGTTACTATCTTTGTAATGATCGGCGAAAAATCCGGTGAGAGCTCCGGACATGGCGCCTACGCCTGCTTGGAGGAAAATGTGGGTTGGTTTTACATCCTTTAACTGTCTGACAGCTTCTAATGCCATGGTAGTATATCCTTCCATGATCCAGCAGGGAATGGTCTCATAACCTTCCCATGCAGTATCCTGGACCAGTACCCAGCCGTATTTTTTTTCGCATTCTGCTGCATAGGCAACGGTCTGGTCATAGTTCATGTCAGTAATGGAAGCTGCTGCTCCAAGTTTGCGGATATTTTCCAGACGTTCCGGCGCACTACCCTTTGGCATGTATACAACCGCTTTCTGCCCCAGGATATGGGCAGTCCAGGCAATGCCTCGCCCATGGTTTCCATCTGTAGCAGTTACAAAAGTAATATCTCCCAGTTTTTCTTTTATTTCCGGGCTTGTGATCTTTTCGTAAGAAAGTTCATCAATATCCATTCCCAGCCTATCAGCAATATAACGGCCGATACAGTAACTTCCCCCAAGGCCCTTAAATGCATTAAGGCCAAAGCGTTTACTTTCATCTTTTACATACAATCCGGCTACACCAAGTGCATCTGCAAGGTGGGAAAGGCTTACAAGAGGTGTTTTTTCATATCCTGGAAAGCTTTCGTGAAAATGGGCTGCTTTTTCAGCCTCAGCTTTGCCAAAAGGCAGTAAAAGAGATGGATCTTTGTGGGAATGTGTGCATTGTGTCATGTGGATCTGTGTTGTCATAGGATCGTACCTCGCTAAAAAATACCGGGCTGCAATAATGCAGCCCATAGTTTTGTTTATGCCCAGCCTGCACTGCCAAGAATGAACAGCAGGGCAAATTCTACAATATAGTAAATGATCATTAACGGGATCACCCATTTAGCCCATTTTCCATAGGAAACTTTTGCAAGAGCAATACCAGCTAAAGTAACACCATTAAACGGACTTAAAATATTCATCATTCCATCACCTACCTGGAATGCCTGAACAGCCAGCTGCGGAGAAATAGAAAGAGTTTCAGCCATTGGTTTGATAATGGGGATCAAAGCAGCTGCCTTTGCGGAAGCAGATGGAACGACAAAGTTGATAGCAGCGATAACGGATGCAATGCCGATGGTAGCAAAACCGGAGCTGAGATCATTTACTGATCTGGTCAGCCACTGCCTGTGCAAATACAGCGCTGGCAAGATACAGGACAGAATCATCAATAGAAAACCGGCTGTTATGGTGCGGATACTCCTTTCCGTCATCGGAAGGAATGGAATTACAAAGGAATGCGTAGCATCCAGGTACTTCTGTAAAGAAATAGGAAGAATCTTCGCCACCCATGGAAGAATGATCCAGTTCCAGGATATCCCCTGCAGGGAAAACCTTTTTTGCAGCTGCAATGAAATCAGCAGTGACCGCAGGATCATTGATCACAGGAGGACAGCCGGAAGGGACTTCCATTTCAGCAGCTGCGCCGTACATGGCAGCGCAGTCTTTTGCTATTTCCTCCATACGTTTTAACAGATGGCTGCGTACGTCCAGTCCCTGGGTGCGCAGACCGCCTATGATAGCAGCAGAATCCGGGATAATGTTATAGGCCCCGTTTCCTGCGGTGATACCGGTAACGGTTAAAACGGCCGGTACATTATAGGTGGATTCCCTGGATACCAGTCCCTGAAGGCTGTTTATCACTTCAGCTGCGATCAGGATCGGGTTAATGGCCAGAAATGGTGTGGATGCATGGCCGCCTTTGCCGTGAATGTGGATCTCAAAGCAGTCACTGGAAGCAAAAACAGCGCCGGTCTTCCAGAAAAGCTGTCCGGATCTTGTACTATGCTGGACAATACTTCCTACATGAAGGGCGTAGATCCGGTCTACATGGGGATCTTCCAGAACACCGTCTTCTAACATGGCTTTGGCGCCGGATAAGCCTTCTTCGTCTGGCTGAAAGATCAGTTTGACTGTTCCGGACAGCTTATCTTCCATACCTTTTAAGATCTTAGCAGCCCCAAGAAGAGCTGCCGCATGGGCGTCATGGCCGCAGGCATGCATTTTGCCATTTTTGGAAGCATAATCCAGTTTGTTCTCTTCTTTAACATCCAGAGCGTCAATATCAGCTCTTAAAGCGATCACAGGGGATCTGCCTGATCCGATCAGAGCTGTGATACCGGAGTGTTTTTTGTAACTTTTCCAGGAAATTCCCATCTGGTCCAGACAATTGCAGATATAAGCGGCTGTCTGTGGGCAGTGAAGGCCGGATTCCGGGATCTGATGAAGATCACGGCGCCATTTTATAATCTGATCACTTAAATTTTCTGCCTGTTCTTTTATGCTCATCATATTTCTGCCTCCTTAATTACGTTTATGTTCCCACGAATTACGTTTATGTTCCCACGAAAGATTTCGAGAGGACATTGTTAAATCTCCTGTGCACTGAGAGTATCTACATTATAAAAATATAAGTGATCATATTCTATCAATATCGGCACAAATTCTATCAGAAAACACAGTTTGACCACATTTTTATCACATTTATCTTTTATCATTGGTTGCTGCAAAGGAGAGCAGAGCGATGAAAAAAGAACTGATAGTAACAGCAATTTTAGCGGCTGCGGCAGCAACTGGATGCAGCAGCAGCCAGACGCCTGTACAGACGCAGACACAGGCAGAAACAACAGAAAAACCAGAGAAAGCAGAGGGATCCGTAAAGGGAGAGCCTCTTGAAGATCAGAAAAGCGACAAGGGAGATAAGCCATTTTATGAAGGAATGGGAATGGCACAGACTCCGGATGTTTCGGAGCTTCTTACAGGGAGCATGGATCTGGCTGATTATAAAGATAAATGGGTCTACAATGAGGACTATGACTGCTACAGTCTGGAATACGTGGTCTACTGCGAAAATCCCGCTGATCCGGTTAAGGAGTGTATGAATATTTATGTGCCGGCAGCTTATATGAATGCAGATGGAACCATGAATGAGACAGGTGAGATCAATGGTTACACAGCCCAGACAGCGCCGATCATCTATAAAAATGGTGTTGGCGGCTATGCAGAGGCAGATGCTTCCAAGATCTCTGACAAAAACAAAGAGTATCTGGAACAGGGCTATGTTTTCGTATCACCAGCCAGCAGAGGAAAGGAAACACAGGCAGAGGACGGAAGCTATATTGGAAAATCTCCCGCAGGTCTGGTGGATCTAAAGGCTGGTGTGCGCTTCTTAAAGGCAAATGATGCTGTAATGGCAGGAGATGCCAACAAGATCGTTTCCATTGGAACCAGCGCAGGGGGAGCTATGAGCGCTCTTCTTGGAACCACAGGAAACAGTGAAGATTACAGGGTTTATCTGGAAGAAATCGGCGCGGTCATGGATTCCACCGATGATGTGTATGCAGCCCAGGTTTACTGCCCCATCACAGACCTGGATCATGCAGATCTGGCCTATGAATGGATGTATGAAGATATCCAGGATTACAGCAATGACATGACCGGGGAAACAGGTACTTCCACGGATTTTGAGCAGGCATTGTCAAAGGAAATGGCTTCTGCCTACGCAGCTTACATTAACGGACTGGGACTGAAAGACCCGAAAATCGGGGAACCGCTGACTTTAAGTGATGACGGAAAAAGCGGCAGTTTTTATGATTACATGGTAAGTCAGACAGAAGATGCAGCAACCACCTATCTTACAAGACTGGAAGACGGCAGTCTGGGAGTTACTTATTCACTGGATGATTATTTAAAGGGAAATTATACAACTTCCGGTAAAGGTCCGAAGGGAAGAGGAACGGAAGTTGCGGGCACCGATCTTACCAGTTATCTGAAGTGGGATGGAAAAGCAGCGAAGATATCTGATTATGATATGTATCTCTCTACTTCTAACCCAAGAATGAAGAAGGTCATGGCCTTTGATAATCTGGAAATGACTGATAATTCTGCAGAAAATATGGAATTTGGAGATAAGGATAACCGGTATAAGCACTTTGATCCTTATATTGCGGATATCTTGGAAACTTTAAAAGAGCAGTTCCCGGATGAGTATGAGACTTACATGGAAGCTTATGGCAATGTTTCTGGTGACAAAGAAGTGGCAGAGAGCAGAGCACTGTTAAATCCTATGAATTACATCGTAACCGATAAGCAGGCAGATACTGCAGACCATATCCGTATCCGGGTAGGAACAGAAGATGGAAATACTTCGTTGTCAGTATCCGCAATATTGGCTCTTGCGCTGGAAGATAAGACCGATGCAGATGTAGATTATGCACTGGTATGGGCGCAGCCACATGGGGATGCGGATTACGAGGGAGAGCTGATCTCCTGGATCGACAGTATCTGTAAATAAAATAATTTTAATCACATGGTCCAGATGGAAGCGTATGTTTTCCATCTGGACTTTTTTAAATATTGTGTTATATAATGGGGCAAGTGACTGTTTTGCAAAAGAGGTAATATTTTATGTATCATGACCTGACAAAGGGCAATATTTCCCGTTCCCTGCTATTATTTGCTCTGCCTATGATGGCGGGAAATCTGCTTCAGCAGTTTTACAACATTGCAGATACTTTGATCGTAGGACGTGTGCTGGGAAGAGACGCCCTGGCGGCGGTTGGCTCTGCTTATACGCTGATGACCTTCCTCACATCTATTTTTCTGGGCTTAAGTTTAGGCTCCGGGGCATTATTTTCCATTTATAAAGGCCGGGGGGATGAAAAAACATTAAAGTCCTCTGTATTTCATGCCTTTGTGCTGATCATGGCAGTAACAGTAATACTTAATGTTCTGGTGTATCTGGGACTGGACGGGATCCTTGCTTTTTTAAAGGTGCCGGAAGAGGTATGGCAGGGAATGCGCCAGTATCTGCTGATCATTTTTGCAGGCCTGATCGCTACATCCTTTTATAACTTTTTTGCCTGTCTGCTGAGGGCAATGGGAAATTCTACCGTACCGCTGGTGTTCTTAGCAGTTTCTACAGTCATTAACATTGTACTGGATCTGCTGTTTGTAGCAGTCTGGTCCATGGGGATCGGCGCAGCTGCGCTGGCAACCATTATTGCACAGTATGTTTCAGGTCTTGGCATTACTATTTTTGCCCTTCGCTGTTGTCCGCAGGTGATCCCGAAGCGTAGCGAATTGAAGTGGAATGGCGGTATTTTAAAAGAGATCGTCAACCTGTCTTCTATGACCTGTATCCAGCAGTCTGTGATGAATTTCGGTATCCTTATGGTTCAGGGACTTGTAAACAGCTTTGGTCCAGTAATTATGGCGGCGTTTGCGGCAGCAGTGAAGATCGACTCTTTTGCTTATCTTCCGGTGCAGGATTTTGGTAATGCGTACTCTACCTTTATTGCCCAGAACTATGGTGCCGGAAATAAAGAGCGCATCAAAAAAGGAACGAAACAGGCCTTTACATTAAGCATTTTGTTCTGCATTTTCATTTCTGCACTGGTGTTTATCTTTGCGGGACAGTTAATGAGCATTTTCGTAAGCAAGGCGGAAACAGAGGTTATTGCCAGTGGTATTAAATACCTGCGGGTAGAAGGCGCCTTTTACTGGGGGATTGGCTGTCTGTTTTTATTCTACGGCTATTACCGTGCTGTAAAACGGGCGGGAATGTCTGTGGTACTTACGGTGATCTCCTTGGGAATGCGTGTGCTTTTGGCCTATGTTCTGTCAGCCAGAGTAGGAGAAGTTGGTATCTGGGCAGCGATCCCCATTGGCTGGGTGCTGGCAGATATTATAGGATTGGTGTGCATGGTGAAATCGAAGGAATGATCTTATGGATTCTATGAAAAAGAAAATCCAGGGAGTGTCCATGCTCCCTTTTGGCCTTATTGCCGGATTCGCCGGTGAGAAGGAAATTCGTATAACAGAGCTGGCGGATAATGGTTTTGTGTTCCGCACAGCAGAAAAAATAGCAGACCCGGAATTATTTCGAGTCTGCTTTTATCATTATCCAAAGCTGAAATATGAGCAGGTAGAGCTGCATTCTTATTCATATACACTGGAATGCAGTGGGGAATATGAATTTTATAATGAATATACTCTATATCTGGATAATGTAGATGATCAGGATAATATCAATGATCCGGAAAAGTGTGAAAGCAGGGAATACAGAGAAGATACAGAAGTTAGACAATACCGGGAACAGGTGCAGACGCTGCTTTTGTGGTATGACCGCTATATCCGTCTGAAACTGACCGGAGATGAGAACGAACTGGCCAGCGCCATGACGGCTTATCCGGAAAATGGGGATGTGGTGACGGAGGGAAGCTTGTGGGAGCAGAAAAAGCGGTGGTTTGCCTGTGAAGATCAGGAAACATGTAAAAATAAAGCAGCGGTAATGTCTGAGACTGGGAGTGCGTTGGAACAGTTTGAAGGGGCTGTAGAACTGGACACTCCTTGGCTTTATGAGGAGTATCTGTCGGCAAATCTTAAAGTTTTTATGGATAACTACTGGGAGCGCAATCATCTGTCCGGTCACTGGTTTTCCGATATCCGGCTGCAGCGGCTTTACATTGGAAATGCCTTCTGTCACCTGCTTTTTCCAAAAAAAGACCAGCTGTTTCTGCTTCTTGAAAAAGCCAGAAAAGACGGTTTGCAGGTGACACTGACGTTCTCTTACATAAGAGAATTTATGCTGGAAAATGTGAAAATATTATTGGACCGACTGGAAGTATGGTGTGAGGAGAAAGACTGCATTTTGGAAATACAGTTCAATGACTGGGCTATGGCAGAAATGCTAAAGGGAAAGCGGCTGATTACTCCGGTCCTTGGCATCTTATTAAACAAGCGGCGGAAAGATCCAAGACTGCATTATAAGCTGGAAACTATGGCACAAACAGGAGCAGCAGCCGACAGTAAGTTCCTTGAAGAAAATAGCTTAAATGCTGATTTTTACAGAGAGCATCTGGAGAAAGAATACGGCATTGTAAGATTCGAGTGGGAAAGCTGCGGCTATGATATGACGTTTTCTACAGGAAAAAACAGCCTTCATCTTCCATTTTATCAGACCAATACATCCCAGTATTGTACATTGTATGCCAAATGTACCACAGGTGAGCGGGGAAAGCAGGAACTGGTGAAAAAGTGTCCTGGATTTTGCAAAGACTATGCGTTTTTGTATCCGGATCATCTGAAAATGGTTGGCAGATATAATTCTTTGTTTGCACTGGATGACCGGATCTTTGCAAATGCTCCAGGTTCTGGAATTGGAGCAGAAAATGAAATTGGAACAAAAACAGAAATGAAAGAAATACTTACAAAATGGAAATCAGCGGGAGCAGACCGCCTGGTAGTAAATCTGCTGTAAGATGTTGGGAAAGGAGAGAGAATACAGATGAAGATTGTAGCCGGATTAGGTTCCATTGATGAATATATCCCCTATGTAAAAGCCGGAGCAGATGAATTCTTCTGCGGCTATGTGCCTTATTCATGGACGGAAAAATATGGGACACTTCTGCCTCTGAACCGCAGGGAAGTCCTCTGCTCCAATGTACAGTTAGGCGCATTCAGTGAACTGGAAATACTGGCTGCTATGATTAAAAAATATGAAAAACCAGTGCATCTTACCTTTAACTCCTTATACTACATCCCAGAACAATACCCGAAAATTGCTAATATCATTATACGGAGTATGTCCATCGGCTTTCAAAGCTTTATCATCGCTGACCCGGCTCTGCTTTTATACCTGTGTCAGCAGAAGATAGACTGTGATATCCACCTAAGCGGTGAAACAGCAGAGGTCAATAGTGAAATGCTAAAGACTTTTGAGAAGCTAGGCTTAAAACGCCTGATCTTTCACAGGAAAAACAGCATAGAAGATATGAGATCCATTATCAGCAAAGCAGACCGCTCCATAGAATTTGAAGCTTTCGCATTAAATGAAATGTGCCAGTTTACCGGTGCATTCTGCAATTCCCTTCACTGCGATGAAATGTGTCATCTTTGCCTGGTGCCTTATGAACTGGGGCGGGTCAGAGAAAGCGGATCAGCAGAAAGTGTGGATGAAAATGTGGACGGACCAGAAGATGACGGCTACCTTTGCGGACAGACCGGCTGCGGCCTCTGCGCTTTGTACCAGTTAGAAAAAGCAGGCGTTACCCATTTAAAACTGGTAGGAAGAGGCAACTACACAGACGATATGGAGCACGATATCAAGAATCTTCGAAAGACACTGGAAATATTAAAAGATGTCCTGAATATGGAAAAAACTGGAAATATCCCAGCCGGACCAGAGGTAGAGTGCAGATATATTTCACAGATGAAAAAAGAAATATTTGGTCCAGCTGGAAAGTGTGGGGGGATGTGCTATTATCACATGCCATTATCAAAGCAGAAAATGACATAACTTGAAAAAATGCCGTGAATATGCTATCCTTTTGCCAAAACAAAGGAAATATTGAATGGCAAAACGGAGGAAATGATCATGCGCTATGCTTATGTAGGATGTAGGACTACAAAAGAAAGAAATGCCCGCGGAGAAGGTCTTAAAACTTATGAAATACTGCCGGATGGCAGCTGGAAATGTCTGCAGTGTCTGGAAACAGAGCCAAATCCCTCTTTTCAGACTCTGGATCGTGAAGGCAAATATCTTTACAGTGTGCATGGGGACATTACAAAAATTTCCAGTTACCGTATTTTAAACGATCATACACTGGAGCATTTGAATACCATTGATATAGGCGGCAGAAATCCGGTGGATGTGACAGTAGACCGGGACAATAAACATATCATTGTTGCTACTTTGCAGGGAGGAACTATTTATACAATCAACCGTAAAGATGACGGTTCTCTTGGAGAAGTGATTGCAGAGTTTACTTATGAGGGCAAGGAACCGGGAAAAGTATCTACCATTCATCAGTGCCTTTGGGACAATAATAAGAACTTTTTATTTGCATGCGCCCAGAGTCGTGTAAATGGTTACGGTCAGATGCGGGCTTTGCGTTATGATCATGACACAGGCGTGTTTACCCAGACAGACCAGTTTCTGTCCCGAACATGGGACGAGCCCCGTCATGCAGCCGTTCATCCCAATAATCATTGGGTGTATATGTGCGAGGAGAAGGGAAATAAAGTCCTTTTCTTCCGCTTTGATGATGAAAATGGTACTTTTGAGGCTTTACAGGAGCTGACCACTGTGCCGGAAACCGTGACTGGATATTCCGATGCCAGTGAGGTCATGGTTGATCCATCAGGCAAATTTGTTCTGGTATCCAACCGCTATACGGACGGTATTGCAGTATACCGTATTGACCCGCTTACCGGCTATATGCGCAATGTGGGATTTTATCCGTGTTTAGGAAAAACGCCCCGGTTCTTCTGCTTTGGGGACAATGGCAGATGCTATGTTGCAAATGAAGACAGTGATACCATTGTAGAATTTAATTTTGACAATGTGACCGGCGCATTGATCCCGACTTTAAATATTGTACATACAGGAAGTCCGGTGTGTATTCTGTTTGCAGACTAAACAGAAACCTCCCTCTGTATTTTTGAGAGTACAGGGGGAGGTTTTACACTTAATCCCAGGAAAGTTTCCCGGTCTTTACTGCTTCTTCATAGCGGGAGATCTTAAAATCCAGCCGTTTGATGGTGTTTTCGATCTGTACCTTCTGTTCCAGTAAGGTTTCCATCTGTTCTTTTAAAAGAAGCATTCTGGCTTCAATGGTGGAATCTCCCTGCTGGCACAGTTTTACATATTCGATCATGGTTTCTACAGGAAGTCCGGCGCCGCGCATACACAGGGCCAGTTCTACCCAGCCAAGGTCGGCTGCTCCATAATCACGGATACCACCAGCAGTTCTGGTCACCGGCGGGATCATTCCCACCCGCTCGTAGTAGCGCAGTGTATCGCTGGAAATATTGTATTTCTGGCTTACTTCTTTGATGGTCATATTGTATTTTAAGCCTCCTTTTTGGGTGTAAATTTTGACCTACTAACAGCATTATATAACCTGGAGCAGCCTCCAAGTCAAGGCACTATTTTTTAGGCTGATACCGGATATCGGATACTGTGTATACAGTGATAAAAGCATGCGGATCTTCCCGGTTGATATAATTCATCAGCTTCTGGTATTCTGATTTGTCTACAATGGTAATGATCTCATTGCGCTTTTCCATGTTGTAGGCACCGATAGATTCGTAGATGGTAGCGCCGCTGTGCAGGTCATTGATGATAAACTGGCGCAGCTCTTCCTCTTTTTTTGTGATAATGCAGACCCGGCGTTTTACATTGTGATTGAAGATAAAATGATCCAGGATGATGCCGTTAAAATAGGTTCCCAGGATACTTAAAACAACGGTTTTCTTGTCATATACCAGAGCCGCTGAAAGGGCAACACACATGCCGGATAATGACATGGCTTTTCCAAGGTCCATATGCAGGTATTTATTCATGATCTTGGCAACGATATCCAGACCGCCGGAAGAAGCATTACGGTTAAACAGAATACTTAAGCCGATGCTGACTACTAAGATGTAACATAAAACATCCAGTTCCTGACTGTCAGTTAATGAGCCGATATTAGGAAAGATCTTTTCAAATAGGGCCAGAAAAAGAGGCAGTATGATGCTGGTATACACAGTTTTAGCCCCAAATTCTTTTCCGCAGGTGAAAAAGCCGATGATCAGCAAAAGCACGTTTAAGATCATGGTGATGGCGGAAAGGGGAAGTGGAACAAAGTTGGATAGAATGATACCAAGACCGGAAATACTGCTTACGGAAGCATGGCTTGGCAGAAGAAAAAAGTACACAGCTCCGGCTACGATTGCCATGGCTGCTGTAAGGATCAGAGTTTCTTTGATCAGCTCTGTAACATGGTTGTTTGAACGGTTCATAACACACCTCTGTGGATTATAGTTGGTTACAGTTCAGCCAGGAACTGTAACTGGATTTGCAACATTCATTTTACCATAGCTTGATTATTTTAGAAAGCGGGGATATACTCTTAGCAAAAAGGTTTTATTTACAGACATCATTTTGGGAAAAGAGGATGAAATATGAACATTCAGGTAAGAGAGTATACAGAAAAAGATCTTCCGGATATGATCCGCATCTGGAATGAAGTAGTAGAAGACGGAGTGGCATTTCCACAGGAAGAATTTCTTACAGAAGAGACAGGAAAAGAATTCTTTGCAGAGCAGACTTATTCAGCAGTGGCAGAGGATGCAGAAACAGGAAAAGTTTATGGCCTTTACATCCTTCATCCTAATAATATCGGCCGCTGCGGCCATATCTGCAACGCCAGCTATGCAGTAAGCCGTGACAGCCGGGGACTTCACATCGGAGAAAAACTGGTAAGCGACTGCTTGAAACAGGGAAAGGAACATGGTTTTGGTGTGCTCCAGTTTAATGCAGTAGTTGCCAATAATATCCATGCAAGACACCTGTATGAGCGTCTGGGATTTGTCCAGTTAGGCGTGATCCCTAAGGGATTTAGAATGAAAGATGGACATTTCGAAGATATTTGTCCATATTATCATGAATTATAATGAAGAAAAAACAAAACAGAATAATGAAATATAAAGATGTTGGGGTCAAAAGATATTTTGACCCCTCTGATACCGAATTGCTACGTGCTTTGCACTCTCGCAATTCTATAAAAAGAAAAAATAAGAAAAACGATATGAGAAAAGCCAGAGCGTGTGATCAATGATAAGATCCGCGCTCTGGCTTTTTGCGTCTTAAAACCCCCCGCTTTCCAAAGTGTTACATGGGGCGTAACTTTAATGAAATTGTGGAATGTGCGGGGTGGGCGTATGATAAGGATAACAAATTTGTTGAAGTTTTATTATGTACGGTACAGAAAAATGACAGACCTGCAGATCATGGATGCAGCCATCCAAATGGGCGTCAGGGCAGTGGAAGCGGCTTTAAAGTTAGGTGCAAAGGTCATCTGGCTGCCAACCAACATGGCAGATAACCACATCCGGAAAGAAGGAAGAGGTGCAGGCGGATTTAAGTTCAGCGATTATATCAAGGCAAACTGGAGCATTCTGCTGATCTCCTTTGTGATCTGCGTGGCAATGCTGCCAAGTGTATTTAAACTGTAAAAAAGGGGAAAGACCATGTTGCATTTAACTGACCAGAAAATGGTTTTAAAAAGTGACGGCAGTTTCGCGCCTGTCACAGATGAGAAAACAGCTGCTTTCGGCAAAGAAAAAACAATGACCTGGAAGATATTAAAAGCTCATAACCATGGAACGGACATGGAAGATCTGAGGCTGGTCTTTGACGCTTTAGTATCACCGGATAATAATTATGTAAGCATCCTTCAGACTGCCAGAGCCAGCGGATTAAAGAAATTCCCGGTTCCTTATGTCCTTTCCAACTGCCACAACAGCCTTTGTGCTGTTGGGGGCACCATTAACGAGGATGACCATGTATTTGGACTGGGAAATGCTGTAAAATACGGCGGTATTTTCGTACCGCCCTATAAGGCAGTGATCCACCAGTACATGCGTGAAATGATGGCGGGATGCGGGAAAATGATACTGGGATCGGACAGCCATACCCGTTATGGCGTGCTGGGCACTATGGGGATCGGTGAAGGCGGCGGCGAGATCGCAAAGCAGCTTTTAAAGAAGACCTATGATATCCCATATCCAAAGGTCATTGCAGTAAAACTGACCGGGACACCAAAGCCAGGCGTAGGCCCTCAGGATGTGGCGCTGGCCCTGAGCGCAGCTACTTTTAAAAATGGATTTAATAAAAATAAGGTCCTGGAATTTGTGGGAGAGGGCATTTTTAACCTGTCAGTGGAATACAGAATGGGCATTGATGTAATGACCACAGAAAGTGCGGCTCTTTCAAGCATCTGGTGTACCGATGAGAAGGTCCATGAATATTTAAAACAGCATGGAAGAGAAAATGAGTATAAAAAAATAATGCCGGAAGCAGGGGCATGTTATGACAGCCTGATAGAGATCGACTTAAGCCAGATCCAGTGTATGATCGCTCTTCCTTATCATCCAAGTAATGCAGTTCCTATCTCTTATTTTAAAGAGCATATGGAAGAACTGTTAAAAGAAGTAGAAGCAGAAGGCCAGAAGATAAAAGGGGACAATGGAAAGCCATTTTCTATTATGTCCCACATCCATGACGGTGGCTTTTATGTAGATCAGGCGCTGGTCAGCGGCTGCAGCGGCGGTATGTTTGAAAACCTTTCTGCCATGGCAGATATTTTAGATGGGTATACCATTGTGGGAAATCAGTGCAGTTTAGGCGTCAATCCGTCCAGTATGCCTATTATGGCAGAAATGATGGATCAGGGAATTGCAAAACAGCTGATGCTAAGCGGTGCCACCATTCGTCCGGCTATCTGCGGTCCTTGCTTTGGGGTAACAGATGTACCGGGAGATAATCAGGTAAGCATCCGTCATACCACCAGAAACTATCCAAACAGAGAAGGTTCTAAGCCTGCAAAAGGCCAGATGGCAGCTGCTTTTCTTATGGATGCCCGTTCCATTGCAGCAACGGTGCGAAACGGCGGCAGACTGACAGCAGCTACAGAACTGGAAGTAGAGTACACAGACCGAAAGGCCGGTTTTGACTGCTCTATTTATGCAAAGCAGGTTTATGACAATTACGGCAAGGAAAAGCGGTCAACAGAGCTTAAAATGGGACCAAACATTGCAGACTGGCCGGAAATGTTTCCTCTTAAGAAACATCTGCTTTTAAAGACTGTGGGTGTGTATGAAGGTTCCCTTACGACCGACGAACTGGTGCCTTCAGGAGATGCTTCTTCCTATCGCTCAAACCCGGAAAAACTGGCAGAATTTACCCTTTGCAGCAGAGATACGGAGTATGTAAAGCGGGCCATGGCAGTACGGGAAATGGGAAGACAGCAGGACGCCGGACAGAAATTGTCTGACCAGGAAATGGATGGTCTGCTGCAGCATATCACTGCAAAATATGGCGTAGATCCAAAAGAAATCTCTATAGGCAGTCTTCTTGCAGGTGAAAATGTAGGCGATGGTTCTTCTAGAGAACAGGCGGCCAGCAGCCAGAAAGTATTAGGCGGATGGGCAAACCTGGCAGAGGAATATTCCACCAAGCGGTATCGTTCCAACCTGATCAACTGGGGCATTCTGCCTCTGCTTACAAAAGAGCCTCTGGCGGTAAAAAACGGAGATGTTGTCCTGATCCAGGATATTGAAAGGATCCTTAAAGATGGAAAAGAAGAACTGACAGCCTATTTGTTGGATGGGAAAACGGGAGAGATGCGAAAAGAAATACCATGTTTCTTAGGACGTCTTACAGAAGAAGAGCGCAAGATCCTTCTTGCAGGTTCCTTGATAAACCATTACAAATAAATTATACTATAACTAAATATGCAGAAAATGCAGTAAAAACATCCAAAAGGGGTGTCTTCTATGACAAATGAAGATCTGGAAAAAGTGATCGCGATTGCAGAAGAAGGAAGCATGGCAAGAGCGGCGGAGAAATTATATATTTCTCCGCCTGCTTTGAGTAAAAGTTTAAAGCGTGTAGAAGAAGAGCTGGGGGAAGTCCTGTTTGTAAGGGCGTCTTCTGGCCTTACTTTGACTTTTGCAGGGGAATGTTTCTTAAAGTATGCTTATCAGATCAAAAAAATGTATGAAGAAATGTCCATGGAATTCTGTGAATTAAATCAGATGAAAAAGGGCGTTTTGCGTATTGGGGTAACAGAGCGGATGGGTTCTTTGCTTTTGCCCCAGGTCCTTGAGCACTTTCGGAAAAAATATCCCAACATCCAGCTGGATATCGTGGAAAAAGGGGGAGTGGACCTGGAAGAAATGCTGGCAAAAGGCGGTCTGGATATGGCACTGGTGTCTCTGCCTTTAAAATATCCAAGCCTTCCATGCCATGTGTTTTATGAAGATCCATTTCTCATTGCTGTGCCCAAAGATCATCCAATAAATGAAGTGTGGAAAGAAAAAGAAGCACTTCCGGTTACTGTTTTAAAAGGTCAGGAACTGCTTCTTACACGGAGATTTAAAAAGACCCGTCTGATCGCAGAGCAGATCTTAGCGCCTTTAAAGGGGGATTACAGGATCATCACAGAGTCCTACAGTATTGAGACCATCATCCGTCTGGCAGCAGAAAATATGGGCATATCCCTGGTGCCGGAGATCTATGCAAAAGTGTATGACTGCGGGGACCGTCTGCAGTATTACCGCATTGAAAACTGTCCGGTCACATGGAAATGGGCCGTTGTATTCAGCTCAGACCCGCAAAATCTGACCCGTCCCTCAAAGGAGCTTTATAAGATATTATCCCTCATTCACTTTCCAGTTTGACAGAGGTTTTAATTCGATCTTTGTGCCGTTTGGAAGGGAAAACCAGTGGTCATTGATAGGGGTAACAGGATATGCCTGGATCTTTTCCATGATCTCAGGAACGGAATCCACAGCAAGGGAGATATGGTCGTAGCCGTTTTCAGCAGTAACAGCGATCTTGCTGGCCTCACAAAGCTGGATCCCTTCTTTATACCAGCATTTGCGCCCCGGCTTTTCACCAATTTCCCGCCACATGTGCATATCAAAAACATCCTCAAAAAACTTCTGTGCTTCTTCATAATAAGTGGTGCGGATAGCCGCATGGTCGATCTTTGTCATAATAATGTCCTTTCTGACTTCTTTTTCTTGGAAAAAAAGCCATAAAAATGTATGATTAAGGTATATACGATTATATAGCAATATCCTGGATGTGAAAAATAGTTTTTTTTAATAGGGTTTATAAGGAGAAAAAAATGGAGATACGTCAGTTCACTTATGTAAATATGGTAGCAGAATGCGGCAGCATGACAAAAGCGGCGGCAAAATTATTCATTACACAGCCGGCGCTTAGCAATTATATCAGCAAACTGGAAGAAGAACTGGGAACAAAGCTGTTTGACCGGTCGGTTACACCCATGAAGCTGACTTTTGCAGGAGAAAAATATTTAGAGCATGCGAAAACAGTGATGCTGCAGATCGACAATATGGAACGTGAGATCCGGGATATTACCAAACACCGGACCGGCCGCCTGCGCCTGGGCTTTCCAAATGAACGCATTATCTACATGCTTCCGGCCCTGCTTCCTGTGTTTCATGAAAAATATCCGGGAGTCCGTATTGAAACCAATAATGCCCCCGGTGTACGCCTGCTGGATTTTCTGGCGGCCGGTGATGTGGATTTTGTGTTTTTGCCTGGCTGGGAGAAGCGAAAAGGGATCGTCAGTCATCCTATTTCCCAGGAAGAGCTGATCCTTGTGGCAAAAAAGGGCTATATTCCTGATGAATGTCTTTTAGATCCAAAAAAGCGAATCTTTAACTGGAATCACATTTCTGATTTTCCGTTATTTACCTTAAAAAAGGGACATGCCCTGCGCAGCAGTCTGGATCTGCTCTGTGAAAGAACAGGAAAAACACCCAATATTTGCATGGAAACCCACAGTAATATGCTTTCCTGCCGTCTGGCGGCTCAGGGATTAGGCGTGGCGCTGGTGCCGGAGATCAGCATGGAAATATTAAAGAAAGACCTGGATGCAGAGTGGTATCATCTGTTAGAATGTCCGGTCAGCTGGGATGTAAATATCTATTACCGGGAAGATGCCTATCTTGGCACCATGGAACGTGATCTGATCCGGATGGCAGAAGATGTGTTTGGTAAACGCAAGCTGTGGAAAGGCGTCAGAAATCCGTAAAGGGAAAAAACAGTTCATGAAACAGATTCTCAATAAGAAAAAGTGATACCCCCCATTAGGCAAAAGGAATTTTACCGGAACCCTTTCTTTTTTTATAATAAAGACACAAGCTAAGACAGCAAAGTGATGGAAAAGTTTGATAAAAAATGAACAATGCAAGACCAAAACAGGCTGTCAGAAAAAAAGAAAGGGGTTCAAAATGAAAGAAGAAAAAGGGTTTTTATCCAACTTCAAGAAAATCGGGGGAATGGATCTTTGGATGTATGCAGTCTGTGCGATCCTCATTGGAGCCACAGTGGCTACAGGATCCATGAGCAATGACCTGATGGCTTATATTGCCATCTGCCTGGCAGTATCCTTACTGCTTCATCGTATCGGAAAAGTGCTTCCTATATGGAATACTTACATTGGCGGCGGCCTGTTAATGGTATTCTTTGGAGCAGCTGTCATTAAACAATTCGGTCTGATGCCGGAAAGCTACATAACCATGATCAATGAGGTGACCAACGATTCCACCAACACACTGACCGTATTTATTGTATTTCTGATCATGGGATCTATTTTATCTTTAGACAGAGGCGTTTTACTTAGAAGTTTCGGCGGTTATATCCCTGCTATTCTGGGCGGTCTTGCAGGAGCATCTGTTGCAGGCGCAGGAGTCGGCCTGATCTTTGGAGTCAGTCCTGTGGATGCATTTATCCGTTACGTCCTTCCTATTATGGGCGGCGGAAACGGAGCCGGTGCGGTGCCTTTATCTCAGGTTTATGAGCAGGTAACAGGAAAGCCGGCTGCTGAGTATTATTCTTTTGCTATCATTATCCTTACTATCGCAAACCTTATGTGTATCGTAGCCGGCGGCCTTTTAAATCGTCTTGGAAAAGCAAGACCGGAACTGACCGGTGATGGAACTAATATTATGAAGGTGGATCAGAAACTGATCAAAGAAGATGTTACTTCCGATATTACCATGGATGATATTTTAGGAACCTTATTATTAGGCGGTGCCTGTTATGGTGTGGGGCGTCTGTTCAGCAAGGTCCTTCTTCCGACTGTCCTTGGTGCTCAGATCCACTCTTTTGCATATACCATCCTTTTTGTAGTCATTATCGCAGCTTTAGGTATCGTACCGAAAAATATCCGTGTAACAGCTAAGAAAGTACAGGAATTTATGACAGCTGTTGTAGCTATGATGACTATGGTCGGACTTGGATTTGATTTTAATCTGGGTGAACTGGTTTCTGCCTGCAGCCCAAGTAATATCGCCATTGCTTTATGTGTTGTTATCGGTGCGATCATCGGAAGTGCCCTGGTTGGAAAACTGGTTGGCTTTTATCCGATTGATTCCGCTGTTACAGCCGGACTTTGCATGGCAAACAGAGGCGGCGCAGGAGATATTGCAGTTCTTACAGCAGCTGACCGTATGAGCCTGATCAGTTATGCACAGCTGTCCAGCCGTATTGGCGGAGGTATTGTCCTGATCATTGCATCATTTGCGTTTTCTATTTTATTGAAATAATGAGTGAAGGGAAAAACAAGCGACGCCAAAGGCGGCATTTGTTTTTCACAAGCCATTAACGAAGGGCCCGCCTGCGTCAGCAGGCAGTAGAGCACGCAAGTGCGTGTTCGTGAGTCTGAGCATTCAGGAGGTAAAATACTATGGGAAAATCACTTACAAGAAAGATCATTGAATCCCACTATGTATCCGGAAGCATGAAAGCCGGAGAAGAAGTTTTTATAAAAGTAGACCAGACACTGACACATGATATTAACGCAGTTATGACCTATCTGGCATTTGAAGCCATTGGTCTGGACCGGATCCGTACGGAATGCAGCGTAAGCTACTTGGACCACAATCTTCTTTATGTGGATCATAAGACCCCGGACGATCACATTTACTTACAGTCCGCAGCAGAACGTTTCGGTGTTCATGTTTCCAGACCTGGAAATGGTATCTGCCATGCAGTCCAGGTATCCCGCTTTGGCGCTCCCGGAAAGGTAAGCATGGGCGGTGACAGCCATACACCCCACGGCGGTTCTATTGGTATGCTGTGTATCGGCGTTGGCGGTATGGACGTGGCAACTGCCATGACCGGCGTTCCTATGCGCCTTAAAATGCCAAGAGTCATCAAGGTCAATCTGACTGGCGCTTTAAAGCCGGGCGTTAACGCAAAAGAGGTCATTTTAGAGATGCTGCGCCGTGTGACCATTAAAGGCGGTTTGGGAAATGTATACGAATACGCTGGTCCCGGCGCTGCCACTCTGGAAGTTCCTCAGAGAGCCACCATCACTAACATGGGCGCAGAACTGGGGGCAACCACATCCATTTTCCCGGCAGATGAGCAGGTTCGCAAGTTTATGAAGTCCCAGGGAAGAGAAGATGAGTACAGAGAACTTCTCCCAGACGAAGACGCAGAATATGATGAAGTCATCGATCTGGACTTAAGCTCCTTGCAGCCATTGGTAGCTTGTCCGCACCAGCCGGACAATGTAAAACCACTGTCTGAAGTAGAAAAACTTCCTGTACAGCAGGTATTTATCGGCAGCTGCACCAATGCAAGTTATGCAGATATTGCAAAGGCAGCTCTGGTATTTAAGGACCATAAAGTCAATGACAATGTAAGCTGTACCTGTGCCATTGCTTCCAGACAGACCTACAAGGCACTGATGGAAGACGGCTACATCGGAATGTTAATGGATGCAGGTGTGCGTATCCTTGAGATCGCCTGCGGACCATGTTGCGCCATCGGCCAGACACCGGCTACAGAAGGCATTGCTGTGCGTACTTCCAACCGTAACTTTAAAGGCCGCGCAGGAAATCCAAACGCAAAGATCTATCTGGTAAGCCCGGAAAGCGCAGCTGCAACCGCTATTATGGGAACATTTGCGTCAGCAGAGGACATTTTAGGGGACAAGATCGATATTTTAGGAGAAGTCCATGAAAAAGAAGAGTATGAGATCAACGACAATCTGATCATCAAACCTCTTCCAGAAGAGGAAGCAAAGAAGGTAGAAATCGTCCGTGGACCAAACATCAAGTTCCTGCCGGTTCCGGAGGTTCCGGTACAGCACTTAAAAGTGCCGGTAAGCTTAAAGGGCGGCGACAATATTTCCACTGATGATATCACACCAGCCAGCGCAGAATTTTCCAGCATGCGTTCCAATATCCCGCTGATGTCCAAATACTGCTATCACAGATATGATCCGGAGTTTTCTGAGAGAGCAAGAGAAATGGGCTCCAGTATCATTATCGGCGGTGAAAACTACGGTCAGGGCTCATCCAGAGAGCATGCAGCCATTAACCCAATGTATCTGGGTGTAAAATGCGTCATCGCAAAGAGCATTGCACGCATTCACAAGGGAAATCTGGTAAATCACGGTATCGTGCCAATGTTATTTGCTGATCCGGCAGATTATGACAAGATCGATCTGAGAGATGAGCTGGAGATTGAAAATTTCCTGGATCAGATCCCAACCATAGAAGTAGAGGTAAAAGATGTGACAAAAGGCTTTACCTTTAAGACAAAGTTAGACCTGACAGACAATGAACTGGAAGTTGTGCTCTGCGGCGGACAGTTACGGTATTTAAAGAAAGAACTTGCCAAGCTGGGAGTTATAAAACCTGAATAATCTGAGATAGGAAAAAAGCCCTTAGCTGTGAGGGGAAACTTGCGGCTGAGGGCTTTTTTGAAGTACATATTCGATGGGTATGCGCAGTCGGATCAGATATCCTGAAACTGTTTAGCAATACGTTCAAGAGCTGTCTGCAATATGCTTCTGGCACAGGGAACGCAGATACGCTGAAAATGTTCACCAAATTCGGGATCGTGGACAATACCATCCTGTGGGAATACATTTGCTTTGTGATAGATCCGGTTATGAATCTCTTCTCCGCTTAAGCCGCAGGCAGAAAAATCAACCCAGAGACAATAAGTGGCTTCCGGAATATAAACCTTTACCCAAGGCAGGTGCTCATGGAAGAAATCCACAGCATATTGCAGATTACCATCAATATAATCATTCAGCTGATCCAGCCAGGATTCACATTCAGGCTCTGTATAAGCAGCAAGAAGGGCGCTGATCGCAAAGGGCGTAGCAAGCTGAAGCTGGGCAAAATGAGTAGAAAAACGTTGGCGCAGATCTTCGTTTGGAATGATGATATTGCTGCATTCCAGACCGGCAAGATTAAAGGTCTTATTGATCGCAGTCATCATGATAATATTATGTACATCATGGACTGCTTTTAAGATGGGGGTATGAACATTTCCTTTCCGAACAATGTCACAGTGGACTTCATCACTGATCAGGATCACATTATGACGCTGCGTGATCTCGGCGGCTTTTTGTAATTCCTCCGGAGTCCAGATTCTGCCTACAGGATTGGCCGGACTGCATAAAATCATCAGGGTTGTATTGGGATTTGCACATTTCTTTTCCAGATCTTCAAAATCCATGCGGTAGTAACCGTTTTCATCTGCAATCAGGTGATTATCCACCGGTACTCGATGGAGTTTTTTGATGTCTTCTGAAAAATGTCCGTAGACAGGACGCTGTACGATCACTCCGTCTCCCGGAAGTGTAAAAATTTCGATGGCAGCATCAATAGCGGCAACGGTTCCGGGAGAATTTAAAACAGATTCCGGTTGAAAATCAGTCTGAAACCGTTTCTTCCACCAATTGCATACAGCCGATGCATAATCCGGAACACATTTTACAGAAGTATAGCCGAACATTTTAAAATCAACGGTCCTGTGCAGAGCATCCAGAATGGGATCCGCTGTAGGAAAATCCATATCTGCAACCATCAGCGGAATTGAATTTTCATTTGCATCAGGAAATGAGGCTTTCAATCCATCATATTTCATACAATAAGTATTCCGTCTGGATATAATCTGGTTAAAATCATATTGTTTCATCATATAAGTCTCCTGTCATTATTTCACTATTTCATTGAAATCAGAACCCGGATAACAAGTAAGAAAATTGATTAAGAAACTTAACAACTAAAATGTAACACAGATATGAGAAAAAATCAACAGGATTTTTAAAAATAATCCTAAAAATCTTGCAGTGATCTGAAAAGAAAGATGATTGACAATCCGAAAAACAGAATGATATAGTAGAAGAAAATTAGTAAAGGAATTTAATCAAATAAGCTTTGTAAAATGAATGATCAGAGGAAAACAGGAATGGAAAAACAGGAAAAACAAAGAGAACACATTTCCGTATATGAAATTGCGGATATTATGGAACGGGTGGCGGCGTCACTGCTTGCAGGAAAGAAACCCCATGATTACGGGACCGGAAAAAAATATACGCCGATCGAAGTGCATACGGCAAGCTATGTCGGCGATCATTCAGGGTGTACGATCACCGAGATTGCCCAGAACTGGCAGAAAACCAAGAGTGCTGTATCTCAGGTGGTAAAAAAGCTGAGACAGGAAGAAATCATACGTACTCAGGCCAATCCCAAGGATGAGAAACAGACAATGCTGTATCTGACCGCAAAAGGAAAGCTTCTGGATGCAAAGCACCGTGCCTTTGACGAGGAATCCTGGAAAAAAGCACTTACTGAGCTGGCAAAGAGCTATTCCGATGAGGAGATCAATACGGCTTTTCTGATCCTGCGTGACTGGCTGCAGGTAAAAGATGTAGATTATGAGGATGTTTTAGAACGGTTACGTGAAAAGTAGTCCGTACCCTCATGGTTATGAGCAAAAAAATACCGGAAAGTATATTGACAAGCATGAGAATGAGTGTATACTAGTAGTTAAGAAACTTAACAAGTAAGAAGATTGACAAACAAACATGAACTGATTCACCGGTCGATTCATTTTGACCCAAACATCATTAAGATCCGGGAAAGGAAAAAGGAGAGAAGATTATGATCGAAATTGCGAACAAATTGAACGGACGTATCTGGGTGTTTTGTGCGATTTTAATAGGTCTTGTTTTAGTACAGTCTTTTTTGTTTCTGAGGCTGGCACTCAAGTACAATAAGGATTACAGGCTTCTGGACAAAAGTGAGATTAATCAGGCAGTGCGGACCGGGGCGATCGCAGCAGTTGGACCGTCATTATCCAGCCTTGTTGTTGCGATTTCTCTGATGACGATCGTCGGAAGTGCGACAACATATATGAGATGCGGAGTGATCGGGGCACCGGCCTGGGAACTGATGATGGCAAACCTTGCAGCATCGGCAGCCGGGATTAAATTCGGTGAAGCCGGCATTACGGCTAATATATTTGTGCTGTGCCTGTTTGGCATGATCCTTGGTTCAGCCCCTTATTTCCTGAACACGATCATTACCTTAAAACCTCTTGACATGGCAGTGGAAAAAACGAAAAAATCCACAGCAAAGCTTTCATTCATGCCTTATCTGGGAAATTCGGCAATGGCAGCAGTTCTGGGATGGATGATGCTGGGATACCTTACATCTGCGGCGGCAGCCGTTGGATTTGTTGTGGCAATGATCGCTTGCTATATTGTAAATCTGATCGCCAAAAAGACAGGCAATAAGTTTTTCGGGAGCTTTAATCTGGCGATCGGTATGGTGATCGGAATGGCAGCTGCCCAGCTGCTTAACCTTATGATGGCATGACAGGAAAGAGAGGAAATGTATAATGGAAGATAAAAAAATAAACACAGCCAAAACTCCTGAAACAGCAGAACAGGCGTATACAACACAGTTTATGCCTGCGGTCCACCGGATCGGAAGGACCACCATGGTGATTGCATTCTTTCTTTCCTTTTTGCCGGTAGCCTATTTTGCGATTGTCTGCGGATATGGCTTACCAATCGGGAGATATATTACGGTTACAGCGTCTATTTTCTCTCTGGGTATCGGAATGTGGATTGCAGAACCGATCGCATACTGGCCGGTACTTGGTTCGGCAGGAACCTATATTTCCTATCTTTCCGGTAATGTAGGTGCCATGCGTTTTCCGGTAGCTGTATCTGTGCAGTCAAACATGGATGCAGATATCAATACACCAAGAGGACAGATCATTACGATTGTGGGTATTGTTTCTTCTGTTGTTGCCAACCTGATCCTTCTTGCTTTGATCGTATTTGGCGGAGAATGGCTTTTGAGTGTCCTTCCGGACAGTGTGATGGGAGCGTTCAATTTCGTTATTATCACTCTGCTGGGAGCGCTGTGGATGATGCGTTTTGACGGAAAGAATGGTGTGGCAAAAGGATTTTTAGAGTATCTGCCATATATCGCAGTGATCGTGATCCTGTATTACGGGATCAATGCCATCGGCGGCGGAATTACAGAGTTCGGTATGCTGATCGGTGTAATCGCCTGCATTGCGCTTGCATATATTCTTTACAAACGTGACCTGAAAAAGCTGGAAACAGAAGGGAAGGAATAGAAAATGTCTTATATTGATATGCATTGTGACGCTCTCATGGCAGCAATGATCAGACATGGTGCCGGTGCATCACTTTATGATCGTCCGGAGGGAATGGTTGATTTTAAACGCCTGAAAAAAGGCGGTGCACTGGCACAGTTTTTTGCAGTATTTATTGTGCCGGAGTATGGCTACAAAGACTGGTACGGGATTGAAAAGATTACGGTAGAAGAATATGTAAAGGGATGTATCCATATTTTCAAAGAAAGTATAAAGGCTCATCCGGATTTAGCGGCTCAGGCACTGACTGCAGATGATATTCTGGAAAATGAAAAGAAGGGATTGCTCAGTGCAGTGCTGACCCTTGAAGACTGCTGTATATTAAATGGTGATCCTGCAAATATTGATAAGCTGTATGATGAAGGGATCCGCGTAATGGGACTGACATGGAATGGAAAAAACTGTATCGGAAGTCCTAACAGCAAGGATCCGAAGATCATGAAAGAGGGACTGACCCCATTTGGAAAAGAAGCCGTCTGTGCAATGCAGGAAAAAGGGATTATTGTGGATGTAAGTCACTTATCAGATGGCGGATTTTACGATGTGGCTGATCTGGCTAAGAAGCCGTTTGTTGCTACCCATTCTAATTGCCGCGCATTGTGCCCGCATCAGAGAAATATGACGGATGATATGCTCCGCATTCTTGCCGAACACGGAGGCGTATCCGGAATCAATTTCGGACCGGAATTCTTAAATGAGGATGTGACGGATCCAAACAGTACCATCGAGCATATGATTGCCATGATGAAACACATGAAAAAAATCGGCGGGATCGATATGGTTGCCATCGGAACCGATTTTGACGGCATCGGCGGCAAGAGAGAAGTGGCTGATGCCTCAGAAATGCCGAAGCTTATGGATGCAATGGAAAAAGCAGGGTTTACGGAAAGGGAGATCCGTAAGATCACAAGAGAAAATGTGCTTCGTGTAATGAAAGACTGCTTATGATCGGATGAGAAAAAACAAATCCCCCTTATAGCCATAACGGCCAATGCTTTTGCAGAAGACAGAAAAAAGCCCTTGAAGTGGGGATGGATGACCATGTGCCAAAACCCATTGATATGAACTGTTTGATACAGGAAGCTGTCTGCTACGGATTTTCTTTTTTATAATGCTTCAACCGGTACAGCTTCATGGCAATTTCCACCAGTGACCGGTTATCATGGTCTGTAAGATCCAGGTTCAGAACCTTGCAGATCTTGGAATAACGGTATTTGATGGAATTGTAGTGGATATACAGCTTCTGGGCAGATTCCTTTAAGTTCCAGCCGCACTGTAAGATCTCCTGTAAGGTAGGAAGCAGCTCGCCGTGGTATTTTTTATCATAATCCTCCAGAGGCTTGATATATTGCAGGCAAAGCTCTTCGGATTCCGGGCTGTCCATCACCGGTGCCAGAAGACGGTAAAGGCCTAAACGGCTGTAAAACAAAATGCGGTCAAACCACTGCAGGGAATATCCCAGATTAATAGCTACTCTGGCTTCAGAGTAGCTTTTTGATATGTCACGGATATTTTCATAATACTGTCCGATCCCCAGTGTAATAGTAAAGGGGCTTACATGGGATAACTGATTCTGCAGTCTTTTAAAGGTCTGCTCCAACTGCTCCGGAAGCAATTCCCGGCTGTCTTTAGGCACAGAAAGGATGAAGACGATCAGGTCGCTCTGGCGGAAATATTTGGCCTGGGGAAAGGTCTGGCGCATTTCATGGATGGAATTGCGGAAGATCAGCTCTGTTGCCTCCTCCAGCATCCGATTGGTGTTGGAATCCAGACGGTCGATAAAGTACTTTTTGATGTTGTTAATATCCACAACGGCTGCCAGACCACCGTTGGTAAAGTCCCATCCATACAGCCTTGCACGATTGTGAATCTCCACATCCGCCTTTACATTGTTTAACAGAAGATCCTCTAAGAAGGATGCCTTATATTTTTCCGCCATCTGCTGGTTGGCGATACGTACCTGACCCCGCAGGATGAGGACGATGCTGGCATACTCCAGCGCGATCTGCACACTGCTTTCTTCCTCTGTCTGAAGCCGGCCTTTTTCAAAGAGAAGATAGCCGAAGGCTTCATTTTTGTTTGCAACTGCATAATGGTCATACTGGTTTAAAAATTCACCGGAAATATGCTCCATATCCATATCCTGCAGCTGATGCATAAGAGAAGAATCTTCATCAGAAAAGAAAATGCTTTTAAAATGGGTATCCATAAAAGCGCAGGGGATCCTTGTAAAACGGCTTAATGTCTTTAAAATCTCAGGTACGCTGTTATTGTTAATAGCAAGTCCAAGAAACTCTTTATGAATCATATTTGCCTGTGAAAGAAGAAAGGACTGCTGGTTGATGATCTGCGTCAGGACCGGGTTAATAATATCTACAAAGGGGTAGGCTTCCGGAACAGAGATCAGAGGCAGGTGCAGCTCATCTGCCAGCTTTAAGGCACTTTCCGGGATCGTGGTAAGATAACGGTTCTCCTTGATCCCTATACCGGCAGCTTTTTTGCTGCTTAAGGTGCGCAAAAACTCCAGCAGATCCTTTTCTTCATGGAGCATATAGGCTGTAGTGATAACTAACTCTCCGCCGTTGAGCCAGTTGGTGCCGTCGGGAGTATCTACAACGGTAACATTGGTCACTTCACCCGAAAGTCCGTCTTTTCCTGCTAACAGGCGCAGGTCGGAGAAGTTGGGAAGTTTTAAAAATTCTGATATATTCATACGGGAACTCCTTTTTTATATTGATGTTTTCTCGGAGTCTTTCCTGCACTTGATTTTGCGGCTGAAAAAACTTTTCACAAAATCAAACACAGAAAGATTTTGAAAGAACGTATTGTCCTTGAAATACAAATATTAAGTACTGCTATTATCTATAATATACAATAAAAAGGATAAATAACAACACTAAATGAAAAATATTGTATCTATAGCACAATGAAAATGAAGAAACACAATGCTATAATAGTCCACAACATACAAGATGACCGGTGAGAAACACTGGAGCGTATAAGAGGAGGAAAAATTATGGACTATTTGGAAATTGCGAATGCCCCTATTTTCTGGGTACTGTGCAGTATCACCGTGTTGATCTCACTGGCTCAGGCACTTCTGTTTATGAGACAGGCAAAGAAGGCGGCAGTTGAGGTTAAACTGGAACCGGGACTGGCAAACAAGGCATTTAAGATCGGACTGATCTCTGCCATCGGCCCGGCCTGCGGTGTATTTATCGTTATGGTTGGCCTTATGGCTTCCATCGGCGGACCTATGGCGTGGCTTCGCCTTTCCATTATCGGTGCGGCTGCCACTGAACTTTCCGCAGCAACCATGGGTGCTCAGGCAGCAGGCGTTGAATTCGGCGGAAACGGATATACCTTAACTGTTATGGCAGTATCCTGGTTTGCAATGGCATTAAACGGTGCAGGCTGGCTGTTAGTCAGCGGTACAGTTACACCGGCATTGGAAAAATTAAGAGGCAAGTTAAGCGGCGGCGATGCAAAGTGGCTGGCTGTTTTATCAGGTGCATGTTCCCTTGGTATCTTTGGTTATTTAAATGCAAACGAGATTAAAAAAGGTCTTGGAAGCACCATTGCCTGTCTGGCAGGTGCATTAAGCATGGTAGCCATTATGAAGCTGATCGTGCCCAAGCATCCGAAACTGGCTGAATACTCACTGGGTATTGCAATGATCATCGGAATGTTTTTTGCGGTTGTGCATGATCTGGCTGTGGCATAGGAGGGGAAGAATATGAAAGATTATATGAGCGAATGGAAGAAAAACAGTATCCGCATCGGCGCACCTACCTGTATTCTGGCTGCGTTTACCGCATTTATCCCGGTATTATTTTTATGCAGCCGCTATCAGTGCTGGCCGAAGCTTGAAACCGTCCTGACGGCATGGGCTATGACTGCCTTATCCTTCGGTGCATTTTATGTGGTAGAGCCTATTTCTTATTATGCAGCCCTTGGTATGAGCGGCACCTATTTAGGCTTCCTTTCAGGAAATATCGGAAACATGCGTGTTCCCTGTGCGGCTCTGGCACTGGATGTAACTGACAGTGAGAGCGGCACGATCCAGGCAGAGGTGGTATCCACGATGGCGATCTGCGGTTCTATTATCACAAATCTGATCGCAACCACTGGTGCTGTTTTAGTTGGTTCTGCTGTAGTAGCCGTTCTTCCGGCGTTTTTAAACTCTGCATTAAAGAACTATGCGGCAGCTGCTATTTTCGGCGGAACCTTTGGAAACTTTGCAGTAAAATACCCGAAGGTAGCCGTATTTGGACTGCTGATCCCTACTGTATTAAAATTGTTCATACCGGTACCTGCGTGGGTGATCATCGTTTGCGCTGTATTCGGTACTCTGGGAATGGCCCGTCTGTTCTATGTAAGTGACAAGAAAAAAGAAGGTAACGCAGATATTGCCGAAGAGGCATAAAAAATAAATGAGACCCGATTGGGAGAGGAGATTGTATCACTATGTGGAAAGAATGTAAAGATTTACAGGACTATATCGTAGGATTAAGAAGAGATCTGCACCAGATCCCGGAGCTTGGCTTGAACCTGCCGGAAACAGCTGCTTATGTAACAGCTGAGTTGGATAAGATCGGTATTCCTTACGTATGCTCAAAGAAGGACAGCGGTATTATCGCCACTATTAAAGGGGGAAAGCCGGGAAAGACCATCTGCCTGCGTGCGGATATGGACGCTCTGCCTATTAAAGAAGAGACCGGACTTCCTTTTGCTTCCAGACACGAAGGCTGTATGCATGCCTGCGGCCATGATACCCATACAGCCATGCTGTTAGGCGCAGGAAAGGTCCTGTGGGCTCACAAAGATGAGATCGCAGGTACGGTCCGCCTTATGTTCCAGACCTCTGAGGAACAGTCCAGAGGCGCAGAAGTGATGATCGAAAACGGCGGCGTAGAAGGTGCTGATGCTGTATTCGGCACCCATATCGGAACCATTCTGGATAAGACGATTCCTACAGGAACGGTGATCGTAACTCCGGGCTGCTGCATGGCTGCCTTTGACAAGTTTGTGATCAAGGTAAATGGCAAAGGCTGTCATGGATCAACTCCTGAAAAGGGCATTGATCCGGTCAACATTGCAGCACACATTGTAATCGCTCTCCAGGCTATTACCACCAGAGAATTAAATGCAACTAAGCCTTTAGTTCTTACCATCGGGAAAATCCAGGGCGGAAATCAGTACAATGTTATCCCAAATGAGGTTGTGATCGAAGGAACCATCCGTACACTGGAAGAAGAAGTACGCCAGTTTGCCGCAAAACGTATCGGTGAGATCGCCCAGGCAACGGCAGCTGTATTTGGAGGAACTGTAGACTACGAAATGATCTGGGGCGCACCGCCTGTTATCAACGATGACAAGATGGCAGCTCTGGCTGCAAAAGCAGCAAAGACCGTTGTAGGCGAAGATCATGTGATCACCGAAGTAAAAGCTCCAAACATGGGCGGCGAAGATTTCGCCTACTATCTGGAAAAACTGCCGGGAGCCTTCATGTTCTTAAGCTCCTCAAATCCGGCCAAAGGAACCGATGTTTCCCACCACAATCCCAAGTTTGATGTAGATGAAGATGTGCTTTGGGAAGGTTCTGCAGTGTTTGTGGCTATTGTGGAAGAGTTCTTGAAATAAATAGAATGGGAAAGTTATAAGCCCCCGCGTCATGGATGCGGGGGCTTATATGCTGTTCAATTGGTGCGACAGTGTCGAACGAATTAAATACATTTGCTGACGGTTGGGAAATGTGCTGGCATATGGATAGATAATGATCGAAAATCCTGTTTGCAAGGAGGAAAAAACAATGGGAACAATGTTACGCATAGAGGATCTAAAAGCAGATATCCACACTCATTCCTGCGCCAGCGGTCATGCTTATGGCACCATACGGGAAATGGCGAAAGCAGCGTCTGAAAAGGGAAGAATAAAGCTATTGGGAGTCAGTGAACATGGCCCTGGTATTCCTGGAACCTGTGAGCCTATTTATTTTTCCAATTTTGCAGTAGCTCCCAGGAATTTATATGGGGTGGAAATGATCTATGGATGTGAGATCAATGTTTTAAACGACGGAACACTTTCTCTGCCTCAGAAGTATGTGGACAAGCTGGATTATGGGATCGTGGGGATCCACACTTTGTGCTATGAGGATGCAGGAAAAGAGAAAAATACAGATAATCTCATTTCCTGTATGAAAAATGAAAAAGTATTTTTCGTATCTCATCCGGATGATGATCATACTCCTCTTGATTATGAGCGTTTGGTGCTGGCAGCAAAAGAGTATCACGTAGCTTTGGAAGTCAACAACAGTTCTTTCTTAAAGCCGGACCAGCGTTTAAACTGCGTGGAAAATTACAGGACTATGACCGAACTCTGTAAAAAATACCAGTCCCCGATCATTATTGACTCTGATGCCCATGACCCTGACTATGTGGGGCGTTTTGCAGAGGCAGTGGCATTTTTACAGAAAGTGGATTTTCCTGCAGAGCTTGTTTTAAATACAGATGTGGATAAGCTGAAGGAGTTTATTCATTTCAAAAAATCTAATTGAGAAAAGTCAGAAAATAACGTATAATTATATTGATTTATGCAAAACAATATAATGTACGGAGGGAAAAAGAATGGCAGTAAACAAGTACGCAGGAACACAGACAGAGAAAAACTTACAGGAAGCATTTTCAGGAGAGTCCCAGGCAAGAAATAAGTATACGTATTTTGCTTCTGTAGCGAAAAAAGAAGGCTATGAGCAGATGTCCGCATTATTCTTAAAGACAGCTGACAATGAAAAAGAACATGCAAAAATGTGGTTTAAGGAATTAGCTGGCATCGGCGATACAAAGGCAAACCTGGAAGCTGCTGCAGAAGGCGAAAACTATGAATGGACCGATATGTACGAAGGTTTTGCTAAAACAGCAGAGGAAGAAGGTTTCCTGGAGCTTGCAGCAAAATTTAGGGCAGTAGGCGAGATCGAAAAGCATCATGAGGAAAGATACCGCGCTCTTCTTAAGAACATTGAGACGGCCCAGGTATTTGAAAAGAGCGAAGTAAAGGTATGGGAATGCCGCAACTGCGGACATATCGTAGTAGGCACAAAGGCACCGCAGGTATGTCCAGTGTGCGCACATCCACAGAGCTATTTTGAGGTGCATGCGGAGAATTACTAATATTATTATACTATTTTAGAAGACCTTAGAGAGTCAGTCAGAACTTCCTGGCTGATTTCTTTAAGGTCTTTTTATATGGCCTGAAAGTTTATTTTCCGAACAGATCACTGTGTGTTCCAGTGCGCGCCAGAGTTAATACTAATATTTCGTCTTCAATGCGATAGATTAGAAGCCAGTCCGGGAGAATGTGACATTCTCTGTGCCCAGCCCAGTTTCCTGTCAAAGCGTGGTCTTTATTTTTATCGGGAAGTGGATCTCCCATAGCAAGAAGGGCGATGACCTCTTCCAGCAATTCAATCTTCAGTCCACGTTTCATAGCTAGCTTAAAATCTTTCTTAAATTGAGTCGTGGGTTTGACCGTATATTTGGTTTTTCTCATTTTTTCAGGTCTGCAAACAGTTCATCCAGATCATTATATCCTTTTACGGATGGATCCTTTGCGATCCTTTCTGCCTCTAACATGGCCGCAATGGTTTCTTTGTTGGGCTGATTTAAAGAAATATCAAATGGGATCCGGCCCTCACGAAGTGACTGACGGACAAAAATATTAAAGGCTGTGGATAGGTTCATGCCAAGTTCACCAAAAAAAGCATCAGCCTGTGCTTTCAGGTCCGAATCCATGCGTATGCTGATATTGGTAGTGGAGTTAGCCATAAAAACATCTCCTTTCGTATTATTAATTATATTATAGGCTGTTTGCACAAAGAAAACAATGTTTTGCACGAAAAAACATAAAAAGTAAGTTGCTTATCTTTGAGAAGAAAAATAATTTAAAAAATAGCACTCACCTCTTGATAGTGCTAATAATAAGTGTTATATTACAGCTAGAACAAAGGAAGGGAAACAGAAAG